>CAYPJH010000099.1:0-5109 GCA_964411035.1 uncultured Methanobrevibacter sp.
GGTATCCACATGACTAAAGGTATTATCGAAATTGATGGTAATGTAAACCGTTGGCCTGGTGGACAAATGAAAAACGGAAACATCGTTATTCATGGTAAATTAGGTAGATTACTTGAAGGTTTTGTTTACAATGGTATTGTAGAAGATCCTGAAGTAGATAATGAAACTTTCAAAGGAAAATACATAAAATACACTGGAGATATTGGTCTTAACGGTAAAGGATCTTTATACTTAGACGCTGAAGCTAACAGAGAAAAAATGTCTGAGTATGGAGAAATAGACGATGAATATACTTCAATTAGAGAATATAGGAATTTATAATTCCTAATTCTTTTTACTTTTTTTAAAGACATTGGTGATATAATGGCTGAAGAGGTACAGATGTCTACAGATGAGGCTATTGAATATGTTAGAAACAATGTTCAAATTAGGGACACTCTAGAACTTTCTTATAACAGGATTTTTGCCCCAGGTGAAGTTTTAAATATTATTGAGGAAGATGAACAAACTGGTGAAGGTTTAAGAATTAGTTTACAATTAAATGGTGAAATTTTAAACCAAACTGTTGAAATTGATTTTAATGAAATTGAAGATGATTTAATTGAAATTCGCCATATTAAAGAGGATTCAGAAATAGTCATCGAAATTATAGAATAATCGCTCTTTTTTTTTAAAAAAGTTATTGAAGTTAATCAATAACTATTTTTTACTTTAACTCCAATTAGACATGCAAATGTTGCTATTACACATAGTATAGCAGATACTAAAAATGTAATTTGTGAACTTGCAATAAGATTTTTAAAGTTAGATGCATTTATTATAACATCTCCCATGATAAATGTGAAAATAATTGTAAGCATAGCTAAGCTAGTGCTTTGTCCAACTACTCTCATAAACGTCACTGCAACAGAAGCAAAAGGACTTTCATTTGACGGCACAGAACTCATAATAATATTTGTATTTGGGGAGGTAAATAATCCAAAACCTACACCTTCAAAAATCATTGCTAATATAATAACCCAAATTGGTGTGGATTTATCTAAAAATATTAACATTACTAATCCTATTGTCACAATACCCATACCTAATGCAGCTAATTTTTGAGCATTAATTTTATCAGACATTTTTCCAGAAATTGGTGCAACAATAGCCATAGTTAAAGGATTTGCAATTAAAATCAGTCCTGCAGTTTGAGGATTCAAACCCCATATATACTGGAAATGATAATTTAAAAGATAGTTTACAATAAAAGTAGCTACATAACTAATAAAAGATGCCGTATTTGCAGCTGTAAAAACCTTATTCTTAAATAATCTAATATTGAATACAGGAGTTTTTACTTTAAGCTCCCATAGTATAAAGGATAATAAGAGAAGTCCACCAATAAGAGTAATTAAAATACCGTTAAATGTGTTGATTATTGTAAAGCCATAAATTGTAAGCAGTATTCCAAATCCGTATAAAACACAGCCTGTTTTATCAAGTTTTTCATCCTTATAAAGTTTCCATTTATTGTTTACCTTACTGATAAGTAATCCAATTACAATTAGGCTAAATGGGATAGGGAAGTAAAATATGCTTCTCCAACCTAAATTATAAGTTAGTATGCCTCCAAGAACAGGTGCTAGTGCAAGACCAATAAACACGCAGGATATTAGAATTCCAAGTGCACCGCCTCTTTTATTTTCATCAACATCCAATACAACTATTGTAGTCATTACATCATAAGCAAAGGCAGCTCCAACTCCCTGAAATGCTCTAAATATCAATAATGAAGTTATATCAAATGAAAATGCAGTAAGCACAGATCCGATTAAAAATAATCCCATACCTAGAATAAAGGAATTTTTAATCCCAATTTTTCCAGAAATTTTTCCAAAAGGAACAGTTAGAACAGCAACAGTAAATAAAAACAGATTCATTACCCAGTTTTGTTCAACATTTGTTAACCCAAATTCTTTAGCTATTTCAGGTAATGCTACTGTAGGTGCTGTTGATATAAATGCAACAATAAAAGCAGCAATAGATGCAAGCATTATTACATAGTCTGACCGGTCAAATTTTATCATTTTTATTCCCTCCAATCATATATAATTTTTAAATTGACAATAACAGAATTATTTAGTTAATGTTAATATTTTAATTTACATATACTTGTTGAAAAAAATCAGGGTTAATAGAAATATTTATATTTTAATGTACTATTATAATATAAACAAATAGGTGATAGAATGGAAAACTTAAAATTATCTGTAGATGAAGCGGTTGTTTATTTAAAAGAAAATTTGAAGATACATGATACGATTGAAATAGCATTTAACAGGATTTTTGCTGAAGGAGAAGTTTTAAACATTGATTTTTCTAAATATTTTGATAAACCTGGTTTTAAAATTTTAGTAAGTCTGGATGCAGATTCAATTAATCCCACTATTGAAATTGATGTTTATGAAATTAAGGATGATTTAATTGAATATACTATCCATCCTAAAAATGGCAATGACACATATGTATCAGTAGTGAATAATTAATTAAAAAAGAGAAGTAGCTATTTTATTTTTAAGATAGCTATTATTATTCTTTAAGATATTTTATAACTTGCTCATTTGTTCAAATGGAATTATCTTTTCCATAGCTTTAACTTCTATGTCGATATCTCCTTCTTTTATTGCAGCTATCTGATTGAGTCCGCTTCCAGTTACAATACCGATATTGTAATTATCCACTTTTGCATTATAGATTATTTCTCTAGGTTTTCCAATCCTGTAGACTGAAAATCCTATTGATTTTAAAATTTCTAATTTTTCAACAGCATTGTCTCTTGCTATATATGGAACTTCCTTAATGGAAGCCAATATTCTTTTTGATTTTAAATTGCTGTTAATTGAAGTCATGCCTTTAGCTATGAAAACTTTATGAGGGTCAATTGAAGATCCGTTGTATGATATTAAATCAATAAATAAAGGTTTTTCAGATAGTTCTAAAAGACCTCCATATTTAGGACTGCACATAATTCCATTGTTTATAAGAATTCCGTCAATAGTTAAACTACAAATTGTACCTATTCCAAGTTTGTTATCATCAGGAGATTCTATAATCTTATAATAAGGATTTATATGCTGTGAATTTTCATTATAGGTATCTTCCATTATTGTTAAGGTTTTTTCAAAGTCGTCCTTATCTATATATGAGATATTGGATATTATTTTTCCTTTTTTAGTATTTATATCAAACTCAACTTGTTCTATTAAGTTCCACATTTTTGATAGTAAAAAAGGAGTTTTTTTATAATGGTTTTTATTATAGGGTTTTAAAATAAATTTATCAATTTTTCCAAGACTTTTAAGATTGTTAAAGTTTACAATTTCTTCAGCTATTTTAATGTCAATATTATGATTTTTTTCTTGAGCAGCACAAAATGGAGTTACTCCTCCAACGACTCCAACACCTATGGTTCCTTCATTTACAGGAATTCCTAATGTGTTTTCTGCTTCATCACCAATAGCTAAAACACCGCCAATTCCAATCTTTTCCAATTTGGCTACAATAGTTTCTATTTTATCTTTAGCTGAACTAGGAACTACTCTAAAATTAGCTGGAATTACTCCTTCTCCAGTTTCTATAACTTCGTTTACTGAAGTCATTTCTTTAACTATAAATGCATCTAGGGGGTCTATGGATGTTTTTTTATAAGATATTAATTCTACAAATCTTGTTGGTTTGTAATCTTCAATTTTTAGAAGCCCTCCATATAATGGGATTGACAATATTCCTTCGTTTAAAAATATTCCATCAATGGTAGTTCCACAAATTGTAGTGATGTTATATGATTTATCGTTTCCTTTTTGTATGTTTACATAAGGACTTACACACAATCCGCTGTTAAATGCTTCTTTTATTAAATTTAAAGTTTTCTTGTCATAAATTGTAGAAGTATTTACAACAACGCTTCCGGTTTGGGTATTTGCGTTAAAATCAGTTAAGTAAATTCTTTCCTGGAATTTTGAGTAAATTGTATCTACTTGATCATATATTAATCCTTTTTCGAGTTTTTCACGTCCTAAATCTGTAATCTGCCTACCTGAATACCCCATTTTTTCAGTGTAGCCTTTTTCATCTAGAATTTGCATATGGTATCTTACAGCACGTTCCCCTAAATTAAATCCCTTATTTTTTAACTCATTAGCTATTAATTTGGATCCTGTGGGTTTTTGCTGTTCATTTAAGATTCTTAATATCTCAATCATTCTGTGTTCTGATTCTGACATGAAAATACTCCGAAAATAAAAAAAAGTTAAAGAAAATAATTTAGATATCTAAGTATTTTCTTTGTTCGTAACCGAATACTTGTACACGGTATTCGTCCCATTCTTTGTATTTCAATTCTAAGAATTTTTCACTAATATGATCTCCAAGGGTATTGAGGATATATTCGTCTTCTTCAAGTGCGTGGTATGCTTCCCATAGACTTGATGGTAGAACTTTAATTCCACGTGCTTCTCTTTCTTCTTCGCTTAACTCGTAAATGTTAATTTCGGTTGGTTCACCAGGATCAATTTTATTTTGAATACCGTCAATACCTGCTTCTAGCATTACTGCAAATGCTAAGTATGGGTTACATGCAGGGTCTGGTGATCTGTATTCAATACGTGTAGCTTTTCCACGAGCTGCTGGAACTCTGATTAATGCAGATCTGTTTTTAAGACCGTATGCTCTGTATACTGGTGCTTCATATCCAGGCACTAATCTTTTATATGAGTTTACAATTGGGTTTGTAATAGCGGTTATTGCCGGAGCGTGTTCAAGTAATCCGCCCATAAAATGCATTGCATCTTTGGATAATCCTGTTTCACTATTTGGATCTGAGAAGAGGTTTTTATCTCCTTTAAATACAGATTGGTGACAGTGCATTCCACTTCCGTTTACTCCAAAGAATGGTTTTGGCATGAAAGTAACTTTATAATCCATTTGATCGAAAGTAGCCATATTGTCAACAATAGCTTTAATAGCTTGTTTAAATGTGATTACTGCATCTGCAGTTTTTAATGCGTCTTTAAATTTGAAAGCAATTTCGTTTTGACCTGGTGCTACTTCGTGGTGAGAAGCTTCTAC
>CAYPJH010000100.1:0-1804 GCA_964411035.1 uncultured Methanobrevibacter sp.
AACAAATTATGTCAGTAATCGCGCCAATGTTTGCTTCGGTAGTTGAATATCAAGAAAAGTTTGGTGTTAATTTAGGAATAGAGAAAAAGGGGGAATGATTTATGTATGAAGCAAAAACAGAGTTAATGCAATCAGAACAATATTCCCTTTTAAAGAATTTCTCCACAGATAGTGAAAAAGATAAGCTTCTTGTTGACATATTAAGTGAAAATGCTGAATACGAAAGCAAAGAAGAACAAGTAGCTGTTGCCTTTGGAGAATGGTCGACTATACAAAAACGCAAAATTAGCTTTGGTATAGATAACGGTGATTCTATTGGATTAATGAATACCATTTTAGCTATTTCTATTAAAATGATTAATCCTGATGAAATTACAGTTTGTATTAGAGATTTATCAAACAACAAACTTGAGTATTGGATTATCTGCGAAAAAATGGATTGCGACATATTAGATAAAGTTTATGATATTTATGAACGCTATATTAATAAACTCGCTTATTCTGTTGAGTTTGTTTTTACAAGCAAAAACCAATTTGTTGGTGAAGAACACATAAAGTTTATGAAAAAAATATAAATGGAGTAAAAATGGATATATATGATAATCATATTAACCAATTTAAACATAATAAAAAATTTTTGAGTTTTGGAATATCCAACGCTAAAGAATCATTCCATGATTGGGAAATAACCGTAAACTTTTATGCTGTGATTCACTTGATTGAGGCTATTCTATATAAAGAGTGCCAAATTGAAGATATTCGAACGCATGAGGAACGACAAAACTACATATACGATAATCCTAATGTGTTTAATAATAATGTTAGAAAGGATTACTTTGCATTACAAACTTTAGCAAGAACTGCTAGATACTCTGGATATTTACAGGTTACAGAAGAGCAGAGCGAGAATGCACAAACTCGTAGAGAAAACATTGAAAGCGAAATGTCCAAATATATGAAATAGTACATTAACAAGCCTGATTATGTTTAACGAATAATCAGGCTATTTCTTTGCAATTTTATTGTTTTAGTTGACATTATCAATTTAGTTGTCTACAATTATACTAACACAAATTGCAAAAGGAAGTTACTATTATGGCAGTATGGGGAATAGGCGCTTACAATAAAGACAAAAGAGAAAGTCGAGTAAAGGAGTTTATCAATAATGGATGTGCATGTATTGGCTGGACAAGAAAACAAGCTCCTACTCTTTACCGTGTTTTTGATTCAATAAAAAATGGAGATATAATTTACATAAAATCATATTATATTAAAGAAAAACGAGTAAGTATAAAGGCAATCGGTAAAGTAATTGAAAAAGATGAAACTAAGCCTGATAAAGATCAAGAGATAAAGGTTAATTGGATTTGCAAACACCCTATTGAGCCTGAGTGGTTAAATTCTCAAGAAATAAGATACAATGTATATCTAAACACATTATATCAAGAATACAATTCTAGAATTCTCGAAAAAATAGGAAATGCCATTGGAGAAAAACTTATATAAAATTCAAGCCTGAGTAATCGTAACTACTCAGGCTATTTTTATAGCATATCCAAATTGTAAAATAAGCGTAAAATCAACAAAAATCAGGTCAGCGGAGGGAAATTCGGGGGAAATCTGCAAAGTTTTAGATATTTACGCAAAAAGAAAAACGGCAAAAACGTAGTGTTTAAGCCGTTTTTAGTGGTTGCGGGAGCCGGATTTGAACCGACGACCTTCGGGTTATGAGCCCGACGAGCTACCGAACTGCTCTATCCCGCGATATTTTTTGTAGGATTTCCTACAGCTTTTTAATTCTACC
>CAYPJH010000101.1:0-2260 GCA_964411035.1 uncultured Methanobrevibacter sp.
TCAAATTTTTATCTTTAAATTTATCTGAATCTTTCTCAAAACCCATGCAACTTCTTTTGGAGATATCAACAAACTGATTTTAAACCTTAAATACAGAATCAAAAGACCCAGAGTTACCAACAAAATACTGTAGAAGAAAAAATAGTAATAACTAATCCATTGATTTCAAGACCTACTTTAAAGCTAAAATAAATCCACATGTACATATGCAATATAGATATATACAGTAAGGTAAAAGAATATACAACCTATAAATAGACTCTCAAAAGTAGTCAACTGATTTTCTTTGAGAGAATGTGTTTCATTATGTTGCCCAGGCTAGTTCTGAGCTGCTGAGCTCTTGCTATCTTCCTGTGTCTGCCACCTGAGTAGGTGGGAATACAGACATTTGCCACCTGTGCCTGGCTCATCTAATTTTTTTCATAAAGTCTTAAAAACAATTCAATGAAGATATGATAGACTTTGCAACAAAATGCACTGAAAGAATTGAATATCCATTAAAAGTAAAATAATACAGATGCTATACCTTCCAATAAAGTTACCTAAAAATGGATTTTAGATAACAATGAAAAACTAAAAAAAACAAACAAAACTTTTTTTAAAAATTGCTAGAGGAGAACATTGGAGAAAATTATAACCTTTCATTTAGTGATGAGTTCATAAAATAAATATAATATCAAATCATAATCCATTAAGAAATAATAAATTAGACTTCTTAAATTAAAACTAAAACTTCTGCTCTGAAAACACACTGGTAAGAGAACGAAAATGGGGCTGGGTTGTAGTTCGGCAGCACCACATTTGTCTAGTACACACAAAGCTTTGAGTTCAATTCCTAGCACTGCAAAAGGGAGAGGCAGGAAAAAAACCATACAAGACAGAAACTGCGAGAAAATATTTGCAAAACACATATCTGATACCAGATTTATATTCAAAATATTTGAGAGTCTCTTAAAGTTCAACAGTAGGAAAAAAGTCAGCCAATTAAAAATGAACAAAAATGTGAAAGGATATATAGGTAGCAAGCAAGTACATGAAAAGATGCTTAATATAATTTGTATTTAAGAAAATGAAAATTAAAACAACAATAAGAAACTACTAAACACCTAGTAAATGACTTAAATCCAACATTCTAACTCCATGTATATATGCCAAAATATATTCTCCTATCATGAATATCTAAAAAGAACAAATAAGGAAAATTAATTAATTTATAAAAATCCAGTATTCTAAAATTATTAATTCCTGAAGACCTGCAGGAACTCTTATTTGTTGCTAATGAGGATGCAAAATACTACAGTCACTTTGGAAGACAATTTGGCAGTTTTATACAAAGCTAAACACAGTTTTATTACATGATCCAGCAATCACATGCTTAGGGGTTTACCTGATGAATCTGAAAACTCACATACACATAAGAACATGCATGTGAACATTTGTAATGGATTTATTCATAATCACATAACTGGAAGCAACCAAGAGGAGCTTCATTGGGGCTATATAAACTATTTGGATACATCCATACAATGCAATACTATTGCTATGGTCTGAGTGCCTTTCCAAAATTCATATTTTTCAATTTTAACTCTGAATTGATTGTATTAGAAAGTAAGGCTCTAGGGAGGCAATTAGATCAAAAAGGTGGGGAGCATCCTAAGAAAAGGCCTGAGAGAGCTGCTTGCCCCTTTCACCATGTGAGTTTGTGGCAAAAAGATGGTCATCTAGGAAGCAAGAACTTGCATTAAATTTGCTAGTGTCCTGTTCTCAACTTTTCAGTTTTTAGAACATGAGAAATAAATTTATGTGGTTCATAAGCCTCCCATTTTAAGTTATTTTGTTATAGCAGCCCAAACAGACCAATACAATCATCCAGTGATTAAAAAAAAAAAAGGAATGATCCCTTCAACCATTTGAAGATATGGTGAATCTTACTAGTATGTTGTTAAGGGAAAAAAAAAAGATCGACTGAAAAACTTCTATATTGTATTGTTCCAACATATGACATCTGGTAAAGACAAAACTATGGTTACTCTACCAAGGGTTGGAGAGGGAGGGTTTAATGAGTGATGCCAGGGGATTTTGTAGGTCATGAACTTATTCAGTATGGTAAGATTATAGTGGATACATGATACAATGCATCTGTCAAAACCAAGAGAACAAGAGAGAAGCTTAACATAGTCACTTATTAAAAAAAAGGGAAATAGAAGTCACAGGGCTCCAGGATAGAATACAAGTGTGACAAAACAATGTAATTGTATTA
>CAYPJH010000102.1:0-2231 GCA_964411035.1 uncultured Methanobrevibacter sp.
CATTTGACCAGTGGTGTTCCTGGAAAACATAAGGCAGGGGGACAATCACAAAGAAGGTTTGATCGTGTAATTGATCTTGCAGCTCACGAATTCAAAAAGAGAATTGGGGAGCATATGAATGAGGATTTTTTACCTTTAAAAGATGATTTGAAAGGAGTTATTATTGGTGGTCCTGGTTTTACTAAAGAAGAATTTGTAAAAGGGGATTATCTTCAATATGAAATTAAGGATAAGGTAATAGCTACTATTGATACTTCATATACTGGTGAATTCGGTATTCGTGAAGTTATTGATAAATCTGCTGATATTTTAAATGACCTGGATGTGATGCATGAGAAGAAAGTTGTTCAAAAATTTTTAAAAGAACTTATCAATGAAAAAGGACTTGCATCATATGGTGAAGAGGAAGTTAGGAATAATCTTATTATTGGTGCAGTTGATACCTTATTGTTATCTGAAGACCTTTTATCTATTCGCAAAGTTTTAAATTGTAATAATTGTGGCAATGTTCAGGAAATCACTGTTAAAAGTCAGGATGAATTTGATAAATTAAATTTGAAATGTGATTCATGTAATGATTCACTTAAAGAGGTTAGTTCAACCAGTCTTGTTGATGACTTTGTAGAAAAGGCAGAGGAGATGGATTCTAATATTGAATTTATATCTTCTGAAACAGAAGAGGGTATGCAGCTTTTAAAAGCATTTGGAGGTGTTGCAGCTATCTTACGTTATCATGTAGGATAGCTGTTCGGATGTTTATCATAAAAACTAAATGGATTATTTTTTCTTTTTTCTTTATTTTTTGGGTTTTCAGGAATTCTTTCTTCTGTTCTTATTTTTTTAATTATTTGATTAAATTGATGCATGTTTATATCGTGATTTTTATGGTATTTTAGATATATTATGCTTAAAATAGATTTTTTTGAAAGGTACTCCTGTTTTATTTCATCATATGTTTTTTTGGATATTTTTTTATTCATATTATCATCTTGTTTAGAAATTTTTAAAATTTATATTACTTATTATATTTTTTTGGCTAAAAAACTATATAAACTTATTTAATAATATTTTTTTCATGAATATTTTATAATTTTTTAGATAACTATTGAATAATTTATTAACATTTCTTTTATTTTTTGCATTAATTTAAACATTAATCAAGTTCTTTTACTTATTTAAATAGTATTATATATATTTTATTGTAAAATTAAATGTTCAATTTAATAGCTATAATTTAACTTTTCATTCAAAAATAATGGTAAAAATTGAAGTTTCATAGAATATTATTAATATAATAAAAAATAAATTGTATAATTGTATTAATATAAAATTAATTTTTTTATTTTAATAATGGAGGAATACTATGTCCTATGTAGATGATGTAATTGAAATGATTATAAAACAAAATCCTGCTGAAGATGAATTTCATCAAGCAGTAAGAGAAGTTTTAGAATCTTTAAGAGTTGTTATTGAAGAAAATGAAGAAGAATTTAGGAAAAATGCTATTCTTGAAAGATTAGCAAATCCAGAAAGACAGTTAAAATTCCGTGTTCCATGGGTAGACGATAATGGACAAGTACAAGTAAACACAGGATACCGTGTACAATTCAACAGTGCTATTGGACCATACAAAGGAGGATTACGTTTCCACCCATCAGTAAACATGGGTATTATTAAATTTTTAGGATTTGAACAAATCTTCAAAAACTCATTAACAGGACTTGCTATCGGTGGAGGAAAAGGAGGATCTGACTTTGATCCTAAAGGAAAATCCGATAGAGAAATCATGGCATTTTGTCAAAGTTTCATGACTGAACTATGCAAATATATTGGAGCTGACACTGATGTACCTGCAGGAGATATTGGTGTAGGTGGTAGAGAAATAGGTTTCTTATATGGCCAATATAAAAGAATTAGAGGATTAACTGAAGGTGTATTGACTGGTAAAGCATTATCTTACGGAGGTTCACTTGCAAGAACTGAAGCTACAGGTTATGGATTATTATACTTTGTAGATGAAATGTTAAGAAGTAACGGACATGACATTAAAAATAAAACCATTGTTGTATCTGGGGCTGGTAATGTAGCTATTTATGCTATTGAAAAAGCACAACAATTAGGTGGAAAAGTAGTAACCTGTTCTGATTCTACCGGATGGATTTATGATCCTGAAGGAATTGATGTAGCATTATTAAAAGAAGTCAAAGAACAAAGACGTGAAAGATTAACCG
>CAYPJH010000103.1:0-2989 GCA_964411035.1 uncultured Methanobrevibacter sp.
AAAAAGCCGGGCATTTACTGCATCGCCCTCCTCTTTTTTAACAATTTATTAGAACCGGCGTTACCATCAGCCCGAAGGTGGTGCTTAGGGAACTGTGGGAAAACCGCCCTTTCAAAACGCCGTTTTACGTAAACATAGTGAATGAAAGCATTGTATTATGCTTGCTATTATGCGGTAGCGGCTCTGTTGCTGAAATATGATATTCAAACTCAGACACACAACGGGGTCAAGACGATGCCGGGGCTGCATTTTGTTTCTTTGTGTGGTGATAAAAGCACTTTTATTGCATACCCGTAGCAGCCACTTCTGATAAAAGGTTGCACTTTTTCTTGAAAAAGTTTGTGTAAAAGAAGAGTTATTCATAACTTTGCACCAACAGAATCCGCCACGCTTCTCGTTAGATCAGCGAACCAGGGCGGGTCTTTTGCTTTATATGAGTATGATCAGACTATACACCAAGCAGCCGTTATCAATTACCGGCCAAATACAACTTCTCAAAGACAGAGGTCTGCAATTTGACGACGAGACACATGCTGCAAAATATCTCAGCGAGGTCTGTTATTTCAGATTTGTACAGTATCTGCGTCCGATGGAGGCGGATAAAGTTCTTCATACATTCAAGCCTGACAGTAGGTTTGAAGATGCGTTGACTCTCTACAATTTTGACACTCAATTGCGAATACTTATGTTTGAGGCAATTCAGGAAATTGAAATTGCACTTCGTACAAAAGTTAATCACATGTTTTCTATGCAGCATGGCGCATTCTGGTTCTATGATACGAGCCTGGCCGATGATGAGCACAAGTACATAGAAAACATGAATGCAGTTGATAGAGAATTGCAGCGTAGCAAGGAAGATTTCATCAAGGAACATAGACAGAGATATGATAAGCCTGTGTTCCCTCCTTCATGGAAGACTTTAGAATTGGTATCATTCGGCACTCTGTCAAAGTTGTACTACAACTGTAACGACACGAAGACAAAGAAACGCATAGCACGACAGTTCAACCTCCCTCAACATGAAGTCCTAGAAAGCTGGATGCGCAGTCTTACTGTTCTCCGAAATTGTTGCGCTCATCATTCTCGAATCTGGAATCGCCGTTTGACCAACGCACCTCAATTGAGTGTACCATTACGTGGGGCATGGATTGACACAAACGGCATTGATGGCAACAAGCTATATGCAATCACATGCTGCATCACCTATTGGCTTGACTCTATGGGGCGCAGTGACGCTTTTAAGGCAAAACTAAAGACACTGATTACGGCATATCCTTCGGTCGATGTAACAGCCATGGGATTTCCTGCCAACTGGGATTCTCAACCATTATGGACATAGCCTTAAAGATAGGAAACGGCGATTTGCAGTATCAGTCTCGACTTGGAAACATTGTGGTACCAAGCTACCAAATCCACATAATATCATTATTGACCATCAGCGTGTCATAAAGTTGATTTTGGTTCAAACGTAGAACTGTATGCCACGTACTAATGTGTCCACAGAGGCGGAGTAAAATCGCCGACGGAGTATCCGTCATTATCATCACACGACTGCAAAGCGGGCATCACCGCCATGCACATTGCCATAAATAACCCATGTAGTTTTTTCATAATCCAATTCATTTGTTTCCGTCATAGAAAACAAAAAAGCCGGGCATTTACTGCATCGCCCTCCTCATTTTTAACAATTTATTAGAACCGGCGTTACCACTCGTAAATTGACCCAAAATGTGTTAAATCCAATATTAAATCTTTGATTTGCCATTAGAAATTGTCGCAATTCGAGGAAAAAGTTGTAGTTTTACAAACTAAAAGTTTGCGAACAAGCAAGATAACAGTTTCATAGATATGGACACGAAGAAGATAATACAGGCACTGGTTTTCTTTGCATACAATCAGCCAGATCATAAGTTAGACAACATGAAGGCGTACAAACTCCTTTGGTTGGCCGACCGCTATCAGTTGCGCCATAGTGGACGGTTCCTCTCTGGCGACAAGTATTTTGCGATGCCGTTTGGTCCTGTACCTTCCGATGCCAAGAACATACTGGAGGGTAAGCCAACTGTTATCACAACCAACAAGGAGTATGTTGACAAATACCTGAAGTTAGAGGGCAAACGATATCAAGCGATGAAGAATCCCGACCTTAGAGTATTCTCTATCTCTGACCGTGAGGTGCTTAATCAAGTGCTTGCGCTTTATGGCAGTACGTCTGCACAGCAGTTGTCCGCAATGTCACACCAGTTCCCTGAGTGGCTTGCCTATAAAGACTTGATTCAGGATGAGAAGAGCAACAGTTCTTATCCTATTGATGTGGATTATTTCTTCGATGATACAAATGCTGATGACAAGGGATTCTTCACCGATAACCCCGAAGCATTAGGTCTGGCACGTGATCTCTATTATCAAAACAATCGCATCTAAGACCTATGGAAATTCCGGCATCTTTGCTTGGGGCAGTTACAACCGAAGGAGAAATCTTCTTCTTTGAGAAAGGTTGCCCCGTAGGCATAGAGAATCACCCTCACATCCTTGTCAGACATAATGGAAACTACCTCTTTCTGAATACTTGTTCTTCGTCACTTGATACTGCCATCCGACTTGCAAAGATTCGTCATTGGGATAACAGAACTTATCCTGCAATAGTTAAGAGTTCAGTAAACAAACTTATGCGTGACTCTTACGTCAACTGCAATGAGTTTGTAGAACTAACGGAAGAGGAGTTTGGCAATCTTACTCGACTAGGACTAATCCATAGAGAAGTCGGAGGCGGTACAATTTCAGAGGCTGATATGGTTCGCATTCGTGAAGGTATAGACCTTAGTGTAAATATCTCGGATGAAGACAAGGATCGTATATTGAGATGATGAGAATACGATTATAAGACTAAAATTATCATAGCAAGCTCAACTTTCGGATTGGGCTTTTTTATTGCTGCTATGCGATGAAAATTATGCAGCAACGGGACATTGCAATTGTTACATCGGGA
>CAYPJH010000104.1:0-1991 GCA_964411035.1 uncultured Methanobrevibacter sp.
GTGGGTAAGAACCAGAAGCTAATATGATTGCCATTCAGGACTATTTTGTTGTAGACACATGACAAAAGCAGATGGATATAAGGGGAGGGAGGGGGAAAGAGGAGGGAGCAAGAGGGATAGGAATGATGGTGGAATGAGTTAGACATCATTACCCTAAGTACATATATAAGACATGAATGGTGTGAAAATACTTTGTGTATAACCAGTGTCTTGAAAAATTGTGTTCTACATGCATAATATAAAATGAATTGCATTCTGCCATCATGTATAACAAATCAGAATAAATGTTAAAAAATTAAAAAAGAGCAGATGGACAAGTACTTAGCAACAGCAGTTCTCTCCAACTGTTGACCATTAAGCCTCCTTATATTAGGCCATCAATAGGCTTGTAACTCCTGAGGTTTTATCTATACCTGGAATTTTTCCCCATAAATTCAGACTCATTTATCTTACCATTTTAGGCTTTCAAATTAAGAAGTTTAAAAGCCATTTCCATGCAAAGTATTCTTCCCTCAGTTTTATCCACCTCAGTAAAGTGGCAAATCCATTCTCCCAATTTCTGGAGCCAAACCATCTGGAATCATCCTCTTTCCCTTAAGCCCAAGTCCAGTTCATCAAGAAATTCTGTTAACTAGACATTTATCATATAATCACAATCCAACCTCTTAACACATCTACCACTAGGACCCCAAATAAACCCACACACTTCTTACTTGGATTACTGCAATAGCCTTCTTACTAGTCTTCTGTTTCCACTTCCCACTCCCCCCTGGCCTGCTTCTTCAATCTATTCTTAAAACAAAGGTCACAATGGTCTTTCTGAAGAGTTAGCATCATATTCCATCACTCTTCTGCTTGCCAATTCACTCAAAATAAATGCAATGGCCTTCCTATGCCGTATAAGGTTCTATGTAAGTTTGCTTCCTGCCCTTAGCTCCCTAATCTCATCCTGACCTCAACTCCTACTATTTTCTCCTCACTCACTCCACTTCAGCTATGAGGGTCCCTTCAAATTCCTCAAACATGTCCCTGCCTCAGAACCTCTGCAATTGCTTATCCTCCCATTGATATCCACATGATTCATTTCCTTACCTCCTTCAGGTCATTTTTATGGTTCTATTTCAGTCTTCAAGTCATCTCCATTTACACAGACCCTACCTGTCTTCCCAAACCTCCTGCTCACAGCCAGAGAGCCAGGATGCCATCTCTCTGATGCAATCCATGACACTCTAAAATTACAAATAATCCCAAATTGCCAATCCCAAATTTACTCCCAGGACTCCCTATCCTCTTTTCCTCTATAGCATTTATCATCATGTCTGCTTTAGCACTTGTCTATTTTGCTCATGGCTTCATCCCCCAAACTTAGAATAGTGCCAGGCACATAGTGCTCAATTCAATTTGTTGAACGAACTGAAAGAACAGAGGCCAGCATAATAGAGAATGATGGAACAGATCTAATCTAAACAAAGAGAGCTAACAAAGCCCTCCCTCCTTCCCACTCTTTAAAAACAAAGATCTTGGGACAGCTGAAATGCCAACATATTATAAATTTCATAGACCTTAATTTCAAGACTTTGCACATTAACTCAACATATATGTTAACATAATAAACATAATAAACAACTGTGTGGAAGTCAAGACATAAACACATATAATTCGAATGACTTTTAAAAGCTGTGTAAAACTCCAATTTTACTTCACTTTTTACACAGTATAATTCCAGCTTTTCATGTATGTTCTTCAGATTTTTCTTCCATTCCAATTAGATAGATAAAAGCTGCTCAAATTCAATAAGCAACTGCCTGAGGCTGAGGAATTACCATTTTTAGTACAATTCCATTACGTTCAGGAAATAGAAACTTAATGTCACTGGTATCTAGAATTTTTATTTTTTCCTTTCCTACTATTTTTCA
Organism: uncultured Methanobrevibacter sp.; assembly: GCA_964411035.1. Taxonomy (GTDB): domain Archaea; phylum Methanobacteriota; class Methanobacteria; order Methanobacteriales; family Methanobacteriaceae; genus Methanocatella. Next base: position 1,917 of record CAYPJH010000104.1, read on the forward strand.
CAAAGAAAGATCCAAAAACAACAAGCCACCCAAAACTGTTTTATAACTGTGGCAACACTGCTACCCTGAACTGTA
>CAYPJH010000105.1:0-1806 GCA_964411035.1 uncultured Methanobrevibacter sp.
TATTCATTTTGTATTCTCAAGGTTTACATTCGATAAATGAAAATTCAAAGCATAAATGATTATCCTTTTGATACAGATGAACACGAAAAAACACTTTATTTATTCTCCAAAATCTAACACATTATAAAAAATAAACATGAAAGTCCTCAAGTTTTTGACAGACAATACTAATTGAATAAACCTTTTTATACTAGTTTCTACTAATTATTATTGTGGAATTTGATATAAATTTCATATCTTTGTAATCATGGATTTAATAAGGAGGTTTTACTTCCTATTAAATCTTTAAATCAGTCTTCTTTTTTTATAAACTATTAGTCATAGCATAATCAAATATTATAAATAAAATATATTACTATATAATAATTAATATATGGGGAATTTAAAATGATTTTTGCAGCAATATTGGCAGGAGGTTCTGGATCACGTATGGGTGGTACGGAAAAACCTAAACAATTCTTACAATTAGGTGAAAAACCGGTTCTAATTCACACTGTTGAAAAATTTGTAATAAACAGTAAATTTGAAGAAATTATTGTTCTTACTCCAAAGGAGTGGATTAACCATACTCAGGATTTAATTAATAAGTATGTTCCTGATGAACCGATTACTGTTATTGAAAGTGGAAATTTAAGAATTGGCACTGTTAAAAATGCTATGGATTATATTAATGAAAAATATTCCTCTGAAAATAATATTATAGTTACTCATGATGCAGTAAGACCATTTTTAACACATAGGATTATTGAAGAAAACATTAAACAGGCTTTAAAGTATGGTGCCTGTGATACGGTTATTCCGGCAACTGACACTATTGTTAGAAGCTTAGATGATGAGTTTGTTGAAGAAATACCTGACAGGTCAGAATTATATCAGGGTCAAACCCCCCAATCATTTGATTTAAATAAGCTGCAAAAGCTATATGATAAGTTAGATGAAAATCAAAAGCAGTCACTTACAGATGCATGTAAGATTTTTACTTTAAATAATGAGCCAGTTGGAATTGTTAAAGGGGAAGTTTCTAATATTAAAATTACTTATCCATATGATTTAAAAGTAGCTAATTTTATTTTAAAGGAGTAACATGTAATGATAAATTCTGTTTATAGGCTAGTAGCTCCAGGAGTCTTTGAAGAAAACTTTAAACAAATCAACATTAAGGATAAGGTTATAATAAGGCCTGTCTATCTATCAATATGTCAGGCAGATCAAAGATATTATCAGGGCATCCGTGATTACAGTATTTTAAAGGAAAAACTTCCAATGGCTCTTATTCATGAAGCTATGGGCGAAGTTGTAAAAGATAATACCGGTTATTTTAAGGCTTCTGATAAAGTTATTTTAATTCCAAACACTCCTGTTGCGAAAGATGAGATAATAGCTGAAAATTATCTTAAGGGTTCCAAATTCAAATCTAGTGATGTTGATGGTTTTTTAAGTGATTATGTAAGTGCCGATCCCGACAGATTAGTTAAAATTCCAGAGAGTGTTGATTTAAAAGTTGCCTCTTTTATGGAATTAGTATCTGTAGCTTACCATGCAATCAAAAGATTTGAAAACTTTTCACATGCCCGCAAAGATAAAATCGGGGTTTGGGGAGATGGAAATCTTGGATATATCACATCATTACTTTTAAAAACATTATATCCAAATTCTGAAATTGTTGTTTTTGGAAAAACATTGGAAAAATTATCTTATTTCACATTTGCTGATGAAACATATAATATTAATCAGATTCCTGATGATTTAACAATAGATCATGGATTTGAATGTGTTGGTGGGTTTAATGCAGAAAATGCCATAAAT
>CAYPJH010000106.1:0-5940 GCA_964411035.1 uncultured Methanobrevibacter sp.
GTCAGTACATGCATTAAAAGGATGTTTATAACGGCGATTGTTGGGGTCTCTTATTTCAGCCAAACATTTATCACATATACTAACATCAGGAGGTATGACAGACACACCGCTATTTGAATCGTCACTTTCAAGAATTTCAAAATCATCGAAATGTTTATTTTGAATTTCTTCTATTTTTAAAGAATTAATCTTTGCTATTGGTGGAAGTTCATTTAACAAACGATTTTTAAATTCTTCGAATTTTGAATCAATATTGATTTCAACAATATTGCCTAAATTACGAACATTGCCTTTAATATTCATTTGTTTAGCTAATCTATATACAAAAGGCCTAAATCCTACACCTTGAACAATTCCTTCCACTAATAATTTTTGAACTACCATTAGTTATTATATAAACAATATTTTATTATATTAAGTTTTTCTAATAAATTATATTAATATTTGAATTTTAAAATAATATTTAACTAAAAAAATTTATTAGTGGTTATATGAAAGATATTTTAGAAGATTTTAAAAATGGAAAAATCACAATTGAAGAGTGTGAAAAACATCTAAAAGCTAATAATATTTTAGAATTTGATGATATTGCCAAGTTTGACATATCAAGATCTTCAAGAACAGGGTTTCCAGAAGCAGTTTATGCTGAAAGTAAATCTTATGATGATCTATTATTAATAGTAAAAAATTATTTTAAAAACTCTGATGAAAATCTTATTATAACTAAGCTTTCAGTTGAAAGATTTGAGAAATTAAGCAATGATTTAAATTATTTATATGATGATGGAATTATTTTTGATTACAATAAACATGCAAAAATTTTAGTTTTAAGAACAAAACCTAAAGTTATAAATTCTCAAGATAAAATAGGCATTATTACTGCAGGCACATCAGATATTAATATTGCTGAGGAGGCTAAGGTCATTGTAGAGGAAGGAGGTTTTGGAACTGTTACTTCCTATGATATTGGGGTTGCGGGAATTCACAGGTTATTTCCCGAAATTGCCAACATGATTGAACAGGGTGTTAAGGTTTTGATTGTATGTGCTGGAATGGAAGGTGCGCTTCCAACAGTTATTGCAGGCCTTGTTGATATTCCAATAATAGCTGTTCCAACTTCAGTTGGTTATGGTGTAGGAGAAGGAGGTTTTGTTGCACTAAATTCCATGCTTCAGTCATGTGCGCCGGGAATTGCAGTTGTAAATATTGATAATGGTTTTGGTGCAGCTATATTTGCACTTACTATAATGAAGAGTTTTTTATGAAATTTGAAATATTTAATCCTAATACTCATTCTATAGATATTGTAGCCAGTCTTATTTATGATGTTGATTTTAGAACTTTTGATAAATTATATAAAAGTAAGGATGAAGCAATTAAAGACATTTCTAAACGTCTTTTAACTGAGAGTGATGATAACCTGAAAGTTATTCTTCAGGACAATAATATTATAGGAATAATTGTGTTGTGGATTCAAAAGAAACCTTCATTTATTCATTCACTTCTAAACTTTATTTCATTTAAATTGTTAGTTATTGATATTTTAGACTACTTTGTATTATCTGATGTAAAACATGAGGATGTTCATATAGCTGAACTTGCAATTTCTCCACAATGTCGTGGAAAAGGAATTGGCCGAAAAGTCATAGAACATGTAATTGACTATGCTTACAAAAACAGTTTTAAAAGAGTTACATTAGATGCAGATTTTAGAAATAATGGTGCAAAAAGACTTTATGAAAAAATAGGATTTAAAGAATATAATAAAAAGGAGTTTTTAAAAAGAGGAATGTTTAATATGGAATATTTATTAGATGAGTAAAGTTATTTTCTTCTTCTATCAAACTCATCAAAAATTTCTTCAATAGATACTCCATGATAAACACAATTAAGTAGTGTAAAAAATAACAAATCTACAGATTCATAAACCAGATTTTCTTTATTTTTACTAGCTATTATAACTTCGCCTGATTCTTCAGCGATTTTTTCAAGAATTTTATCTTCAGCTTTCTTATCACTGTCTTGCATGATGTTGGAAGTATAGGAATCAATTGGATTGTCTCTTCTTGATTCAAGAACTTCATACACTGCTCTTATCACTTCATCTGACATTTTTACTCCTCTTTATACTGTTGATCTTTTATTGTTTCGGTAAGAGCTATTAAAGGATGCTGATCATCATCAATAATCTCGATGTCATCGAATGTTTTAATTCCTGCTTCATCAGCAGTTTTTTCCATTCCTAAGCGAATATCCTGGCCTAAATCAATAACATAAGAATCTACTTTCTCACACCCTAACTTTTTAGATGCTACTGAACGATGATGTCCGTCAACAAGAATCCATCGATTACCAGTTTTAACAACAATAGCCGGTTCTGCCAAACCTCTTTTAAGTTCGTAAATTCTTCCTTCTAACTCATCGGCATAAACCCTATCTTGTGTTGGTCTAAGTTTATCCGTATCTACTTTCATATGTTTTAAAGTAGTTTTAATACCATATAACTGTTCTAATGTGCTTTTAAAATAATCTACTTTATTTGGAGTTGATCTTTCAATATGGGACCTTACCATATCAGTGTTAGTGATTATTCCAACGAGTTCTCCATTTTTATTAAGTACAGGCATTCTGGATATGCCTTTTCTAAACATTACTCTTGAAGCATCGTTAATAGTCAAATCTTCATTAGCTACTATTAGATTTGTTGTCATTAAGTCATTTACTTCATCTGCCCAATCTTTAAGTAAAATATCAAAGGAGGTTACAATTCCAACTAATTTATTATCCTTATTTACAACAGGATAACTATTGTGATTACTTTCTTTCATTATACTTATTACTTCTTTTGTTGGGGTTGATGGAGTAACACTAATAACATTTCGGGTCATGTAATCTTTTACTAAAGATTTCTTTTTTGCCATGTGGAACATCACCTATATGTTTTCTTTTAATAACTTAACAGTTTCACCAGGATCTGCTTTTCCACGGGTTATTCTCATAACTTGTCCTACAAGGAAGTTTAAAGATGCTTTTTGACCTTCAAGATAATCATTTACAGCTTTAGGGTTTTGTTCAATAGTTTCTTTTACAGCAGACAACACTTCATCATCACCAGCAACACCTATTAATCCCAATTCTTCAGCTATTGCTTTTGGAGATTTGTCATTGTTAGGCATTTGTTCAATTACTCTTTGGCCTGCTTTAGTTGTAATTTCTTTATTTAATAATAAGTTTAAAAATTCAACAAGCTGATCAACTGATATTCCACTTTCACCGTAAGTTAATTTATTATAAGATAAAACCCTTTTAAGTTCATCTCTCATCCATTTAGCTGCAAATTTTGAATCTACCTTGCCGGCAATTTCTTCATATGCAATTGCAAGATCTAATTCTGATGTTAAAACTTTTGCTGTTTCTTCATCAATGTCATATTCTTCAATAAATCTTTTTACTTTATTATGTGGTGCTTCAGGCATTGTTTCAAGAATTTCATCAATTTGTTCTTGTGAAATTTCCATTGGTGGCAAATCAGGATCTGGAATAAACCTGTAATCATCAGCATCTTCTTTTAATCTCATACCTACAGTAATCATTTGAGATTCAAGATATGCACGTGTTTCTTGTTTAATTTCAGCTCCTCTTTTCATAAGATTTTTCTGTCTTACGAGTTCGAATTTTAAAGCTTTATAAGCTCCTTTAATGGAGTTTACATTTTTCATTTCTACTCTGTTTCCGCCTTCAATAGAAATGTTTACATCAGCTCTCATAGTACCTTCACCACGAGCACCGCCACTATATTGAAGAACACGTATCAATTCATTTAAAAATCTTCTAGCTTCTTCTGGAGATTTTATATCTGGTTCTGTTACAATTTCCACTAAAGGAATTCCGGACCTGTTAAAATTTACGATTCCTCTATCTGGTTTGTATTGGCCAGGATCTTCTTCAACATGTATTTCCCTGATTCTAATTCCGTTTAATTCTCCTTCATAACCAATTGGAACAGAAGTTCTCTGATAACCTGAAGGTAAATCAGGATAATCATAATGTTTTCTCATAAAGTAGGTAAATCCTTTATCAATTTTACAGTTAAGCATTAAAGCAATCATTAATGCATTTTCCAATGCTTTTTCATTAGTTGGATGAGGTTTTGCTCCAGGCTGATTTAAACAAACTGGACAAATATTTGAGTTTTCAGGAGCCTCTTTATAATTTGTTGGACAATCACAAAATAATTTGGATTCAGTTTCTAATTGTACATGGATTTCAAGTCCACATTTCATTTTTACACTAATATTAATTCCTCCAAAATTTTAGAAAGTTATATAGAATAAAATTTAATATTATGTTATTTATTTATAGTAATTTATTAATAAATATTATCTTAGTAGGAGATTATGCAAAAATCAAAAATTAAATTTTATCAATTTGAATGCTGCAGATGATTCATTTGTTGAAGATATGGTTGTTATTAATTTATAAATCATCTGGGTGATTAAGCTATATCAGAAAAGGAGTTTAAATTTATTTTTTTAGTGGATTTAATAAGTTGGAAAGTGAAGGTGGCTTCAAATCCGTTGTTGTATCTAACTATTATGTTTTACCATGTGCCGATTCAATATTTAATATTTATTTTTAAGGGATTCTTTTACATATCTTTTTATATATCTGTCCCATTCAGGATTTATTTCACTTTTTTGACATCCAAGCATATTTTTATCGGTAAATGTTCCTTTTAATTGTCTTCCACTACTTTTTACTTCTTCTTCTACTCGTTTTCCGTATTTGGTTCCAAACATTTTAAATAAAGGGAACTTAGTAATTCCATTAGCTCCACTTAATATTAATATTCCTATATTTGCCAAGTTATCGATCCAGGTTCCACAGATAATTTCAATTTTCGGAAATTCCAGGCGAATTCTGGCTACTACTTCAGCATAATAAAGTGATGCAGGTTGTGAACTTTCAGCATAAATTGTTTCCTTATGAGGGTTTAATGAATAAAAAATAATTCTATCTATTTTGTTTGTTTTGATGTAGTCAATAAGATAGTCTATATCATAAATTGTTTCTCCAAGACCAAGGATTATTGTTATTGCCTTTTTAAATCCTAAATCTCCGGCTACTTCAAGCATCTTACTAATATCATCAATATTCTTAGATGGGCAAATTTTTTCATGAAGTTTGGGGTTTACTATTTCAACAGCACCTGTGATTCCTTTAATTTCATTTCCATATTCTTCAAGTTCATCAGTTATGCCGGTATTTAACCAAACTCCTTCTCCCATTATATTTTTTATGGTTGTAGCAATTTTTTTAATTTCTAATGTGGTAAATGATTTATATCCTCCTGATAAAAATTCAATATTCCAATTTAATCTTTTGCACATTTCAGCTTCAGCATAAATATTATTGATTCTCCTTCGTGCTTTTGTTGGATCTTTTATTTTGTTTTTTTGAGTACTCATATAACAAAATGCACAATCTCCTTTATCACACCACCATGATAGGAAAACAGCTCTTTCAAGACTAACAATATCTCCATGATTTTTCAATGTAGTTTCATTGGCTTTCTTTATTAAATTTAACAGTTCAGGATTCATTTTAATCAGTACTATTTATATCTATATTTTAACTTTTAAATAGTTAAAGTTATATATAAGTTCAATCTTACTATTATATAGATGTCATATTTATTGATGTTCTTTATTTGAATTATAAATTATTCTTATAAAAATATGAAAAGCTTTATATAGTATGAATAACAGAGTATTTATTACTGTTTGAAGTCTTTTAATTTTAAACATGGGTATGATTTATTTGGTTAAGAATTGGGTTATCTCATGCCATCGTAGCTCAGTAGGTAGAGCGTTCGGCTGTTAACCGATTGGTCACAGGTTCGAGCCCTGTCGATGGCGCTTTTGGGCCCATAGCTTAGCC
>CAYPJH010000107.1:0-5079 GCA_964411035.1 uncultured Methanobrevibacter sp.
GTTTCTGTATGCCCTCAAGCTCCCAAGAGTAGATGCTGAAAGGGCAGGACCCTCAACACAAAGTAAAATCAATTTTCAATAAATGGTGCTCCATCAAACTAAGAAGCTTCTTCATGGCAAAGACAAAAACCCAGAACATGAAAAGTGAGCCAACACAATAGGAAAAAATACCTTTGCCACCTGCACCTCAGAAAACGCATTAGCTTCCAGGATAGATAAAGTAATAATAATAATAATAATAATAATAATAATAATAATAATAATAATACCATCACCCACCTCCACCCATTTAATAAATGAGCAAAGAAATTCAACAGGCACTTCACAAAAGAAATACAGATGGTCAACAAATGTATGAAAAAAAAATCTACAGAAATCAGAGAAAAGCAGTAAACAGATCAGGGACAGAAGGCTTACAAAGACATTCCAGTGTAGGGGACAGCAAATATGCTCATCTCTTTCTTCCAGCTACTTTTTCAATCTTATGTATGGTACAAACAAAACTTTACTTCCCTTAGGGACAAAAGTGTTGAAATATGACAACCTTCAGAGTTTTTACACTCCTATCCATACCACATGGTCATAGGGAAATACAGAAAGAAGCACCAGGGAAGTAGCAGCAAGTTGTTATGTAGATATAGCTGATATGATAAAATATTTAAATAGGCTATGAACTCACTCATGCTTTCAGAATGAGCCGAACATTGTCTCTCCATATAGAAGAAATTCTTTCCCACTTCATTAAAACTATAAAACAAAACAAAACAATACAACAACAACAAACGAATAAGACATTTACTCTGAGAGAATCTACTGGTAGGGCAGAGGAAAGAGCTAAGTGGTAATGTATTGCATAGAATGAAGGAGCTCTGGCTTCAATCCCAACAGTGAAATAAATAATGATGATGATGCTGACAATGATGGTGATGATGATGATGATGTGGAGGAGGAGGAGTACAAAAGACTTGTACTGTTAAAATTATATAGACTGAGTTTATATTCACCACTCAAAAGAAGAGGAGTATTTCAATTCATGCATGCAATTCACATTCTAGTCTTATTTCATATGGCAAGGTAGATGTAAAAGACCTTTTGATGACAATTTTATAAACTATCACTTTTTTAAAAAAATATTTTTTAGTTGTAGTTGGACACAATTTCTTTATTTTATTTATTTTTATGTGGTGCTGAGGATCGAATCCAGTGTTTATCATGTGCTAAGTGAGCACTATACTACTGAGCCACAACCCCAGCCCAAACTATGATTTATTGAGACTTTTAAATTCCATAAAGAAGAGTTTATCTGGTCCCAGGAGAGCAGGATGGTCCATTTAGTACTGTGTTATACAATATGATGTCAATTTTCTCAATCCTCCTCATAAGTGGAAGATGTTTATAGACTTCACACTTCTTCAGCATGCAATCTATATGCGCTTATGTCCTATACTGATGTAAAAAAGTACTAAAAGTGGAAGACATCAGCTTTAAATGTAGCCCACTCACAGAGAATGTGCCTCAATTTCATGATGTTATGGGTTCAATCACTGGCACCACAAAAGCACTGAGATCTATTTTTTTCAAATATATTTTTTCCCTTTCCTATTTAATTGTTACCTGAATGATTCATGGACATTTATACATATTCATAATTCTTTTTCTCATTTGTAGTTTTTTTTTTTTTTGTACTGGGGATTGGACTTGGGGATATTCAACAACTGAGCCACATCCCATCCCTGCTTTGTATTTTATTGAGAGAAATGGTCTCACTGTGTTGATTAGCACCTAGCCATTGCTGAGGCTGGCTTTGAACTCACAATTCTCCTGTCTCAGCCTCTCAAGCTGCTGGGATTATAGGTTTGTACCACTGAACCAAGATATTTCTAGCATTATTGAAGCAACTTATTTTTCATAGATCAATATTTTGACCTACCAATAAATAAAAGTCCACAACTAGATAAATTCTCTGGCAATTCCTACCAAAACCTTAAAGAAGAACTAACACCAATACTCCTCAAATTATTCCATGAAATATAAAAGGATGAAACACTTCCAAACTGATTCTATGAAGGAAGAATAATCCTGATACCAAAACCAGACAGAGATACATCAAAGAAATAAAACTTTAGACAAATATCCCCAATGAACATACATGCATCAACTCTTAATGAAATACTGAAAAAAAACTACATACAAAAACATATTAAAAACATAGTGCACCATGATCAAGTGGGGTTCATCCTAGGGACACAAGGTTGGTTCAACCTATGGAAATCAAAACAGGACTCATTAATAGACTTAAAAAACAACATAACATAATTATCTCAATAGTTGAAGAAAGAGCATTTGACAGAATACAGCATCCATTCATGTTCAAAATGGTAGAAAAACTAGGGATAATATGAATGTAACTGAACATTTTAAAAGCTCTATACCAAAAAACCCAAGACTAACATGATTCCAAATGGAAAAAAATGAAACATTCTTTCTAAAAACTAGAAAAAGACAAGGGTGCCCTCTTTCACCACTTCAATTCAACATATGAATATTGAAATTCTAACCAGAGCAGTTTGGAAAAAGAGATTAAAGGGATATGAATATGAAAAGAAGAGCTCAAAATATCCCTATTTTCTGAAAACAATATTTTATATGTAGAAGACACAAAACTACACCACAAAATTTTTAAAACTCATAACCACACTCAGCATAGTAGCAGGATATAGAATTAACACTCATAAATCAATTATGATCCTGTACACAAATTATGCATCAGATGATGAATCACAATGGGTTCAAAACAATTTAAAAAATAAAATAATCAGGAAACAATCTAAGAAGTGCAAAACCTCTATTATGAAAATTACCAAACACTAAAGAAAGAAATTGAAGAAGACTGTAGAAGATGGAATATTTCAAATGTTCATGGATTGGCAGAATTAATGTTACCAAAATTGACATACTACCAAAATGCTATAGTTTTAATGCAACTCCTATTAAAATGTCAATGATATTTCACAAGGAAATAGAAAAAGAAGTCATAAAATTCACTTGGAAAAACAAGAAGCCCAGAATATTCAAAACAATCCTTAGTGAAAAAAAGTGAAGGAGACAGCAGACATCACAAGATCTGATCTCAAATTATACTATAGTGCTACAAAAATGGCATAGGATTGGCACCAAAACAGGCAAAATGTCCAATGGAACAGAAAAGACATCACAAAGACAAAAATCACATACATAGTTTCTTGTTAATCTAGACAAAGGCACCAACGACATACATTGAAAGAAAAGACGGCTTCTTAAACAAATGGTACTGAGAAAACTGGAAATATGCATGTGGCAGAATCAAATTGAACCCCTATCCCTATCCCTGCACAAAACTCAACTCAAAGTACATCAAGGAACTAGGCATTAAACCAGACATCCTGTACCCACTAGAAGAAAATATAGGCCCGACTTTCCATCATCTTGGCTTAGGAACTGACTTCCTCAACAAGACTTCTAAATTGCAACAAATAAAATCAAGAATCAATAAATGGGAAGGTAACAAAGTAAAAAGATTTCTCACAGGAAAGAAAATTATCAAGAACATGAACAGAGAACCTACAAAATGGTAGAAAATCTTTACCACCTGCACCTCAGAACATTAGTCTTCTGGATATATAAATAATTCAAAACAAACCAGCACAGGAGGCTGAAAGAGGAGGATCCAGAGTTCAAATCCAGTTTCAGCAATGGTGAGGCACTGAGCAACTCTATGTCTAAATAAAATGCAAAACAGAGCTGGGTATGGGGCTCAGTGTTAGAGAACTAGCCTTGCAGATGTAAGACTCTGGGTTTGATCTTCAGCACTACATAAAAATAAATAAATAAATAATAAACAAGTAAATAAGTAAATTGTGTCCATCTACAACAAAAATAATAAAAATAAAATAAAACATAGGGCTGGGGATGTGGCTCAGTGGTTGAATGACCCTGAGTTGACTCTCCACTACTTGCCCCCATGGAAAAAACAATCAAAAAACTTAACACACACACACACACACACAACCCAATATAGTTAATATTCTCTTCTAGTGGTCATAGGATGTTAATAAATGTGCAAAGGATCTGAAACTGGTTGTTCACAGAACAAGAAATACAATTGGTGAGCAAATATATTTTTAAAATGCTCAATATCCAACCAGCAATGTATGAGGGTACCCTTTTCCCACATCCTCACCAGCATTTGTTGTTGTTTGTCTTCATCATGGCTTCCATTCTTACTGAAGTGAGTTAGTATCATAGGGTAGTTTTAATTTGCCTTTCTCTGATTGCTAGAGATGTTGAGCATTTTTTTATATATTTGTTGATTGATTGTATATCTTCTTCTGAGAAGTGTCTGTTCAGGTCCTTGGCCCATTTGTTGATTGAATTATGTGTGTGTGTATGTGTGTGTGTTTAGCTTTTTGAGTTCTTTGTATACCCTAGAGATTAGAGCTCTATCTGATGTGTGAGGGGTAAAAATTTGTTCCCAGGATGTAGGCTCCCTATTCACCTCACATATTATTTCTCTTTCTGAGAAAAAAACTTTTTAGTTTGAATTCATCCTATTTATTAATTCAATTCTTGGTTTTAACTCTTGTGCTATAGGCATCTTATTAAGGAAGTTGGGGCCTAGCACCACATGAGGAAGATAAGGGCCTACTTTTTCTTCCATTAGATGCAGAGTCTCTGGTTTAATTCCTAGACCCTTGATCCATTTTGAGTTAACTTTTGTGCATGGTGAGAGATAGGGATTCAATTTCATTTTTTTTTTTTGCATATGGATTTCCAGTTTTCCCAACACCATTTGTTGAGGATGCTATATTTTCTCCAATGCATGCTTTTAGTACCTTTGTCTAATATAAGGTAGTTGTAGTTTTGTGGGTTAGTCTCTGTGTCCTCTATCCTGTACCATTGGTCCACCAGCCTGTTTCGGTGCCAGTACCATGCTGTTTTTGTTATTACTGCTCTGTAGTATAGTTTAAGGTCTGGTATATTGATACCATCTGTTTAGAATTGCTTTTGCTATTCTAGGTCTCTTATTTTTGACTCATACTT
>CAYPJH010000108.1:0-1989 GCA_964411035.1 uncultured Methanobrevibacter sp.
GTGTTAAATTTAGTGTTAGGTTTAGGTAAGTTTTAGAGTAAGGGTTAGATTTAAGGTTAGAGGTGGAGTTAGGTTTAGTGTTAGGAATAGGGTTAGGTTGTGTTATGGGTAAAGTTTAGGGGTATGGTTTTGTTAGGGTTAGGGTTAGTGTTAGGGTTATGAATAGGATTAGGGTTATATTTAGGGTTAGAATTAGGGTTAGGTTTAGTGTTAGGATTATGGTAAGGTTTACATATACAGTTAGTTTTAGTGTTAGGGTTAGAGGTAGTGTTATTTTGTGTTAGGGTTTAAGGCTAGGGTTAGTGTTAGGGTTACGGAAATGAAAAGGGTTAGGGTTAGGGTTAGGGTTAAAATTAGGGTTAGGTTTAGTGTTAGGATTATGATTAGTTTTAGAGTTACAGTTAATGTTACTGTTAAGGTTAGGGGTAAAGTTAGGGCTAGTGTAAGTGTTACAGTTAGGGTTATGTTTAGGGTTTGGGTTAGTGTTAGGTTTACAGTTATGTTTAGGTTTAGTATTAGTGATAAGATTAGGAGTGGGGTTAGGTTTATTGCTAGGGTTAGGTTTAGGTTTAGGGTTAGTGTTATGGTTGGTGTTAGTGTTAGGGATAGGGTTAGGGTTAGACTTAGGGTTCGTGTTAGAATTAGGGTTATGGTTTGGATTAAGGGTATAACATCCAGATATATTTTGCATCTTTCATGCTTTCTGAATTACGGAGATAGAAACATTTGAACAGGCTAGATGTTCACTGATAAGTACTGCACAGCAGAAAGATGGGATTGGGACTTCAAAAGGGCTGTCAGTGATATTTACTGCTCTGTGACCCTGGGCCCTCATTCTCCATCTCACAGGCTAAAGCACTGAGCTTCTGTCTGTTCTCTCACATTTAAAATTAGGAAGAGCTGGACCAAGTGTTCAGTTATTAAAATTGAAATCATAACTAAATACAAATGCATCCACTTACAAGTAGAATTCTTACCCATAAAATATGAACAAAATATTAAATTATTGTTATCGCATGGAAATGGCAGGAACACTTTGCATACATGGTATTATGTGAGATCAAACATAACACAGTCAGAAGAACTCCTGAATATAGAAAGTTGGCTATAGGATTTTTTTTGGCAGCTTTCCCTTACATATACAATTGAAAAACTGAAGCAGATGTGTTCTTACACGTTTTACTTCAAATTGTTCAAGGAACAGGAAAGTCCCTTTTATATGTTATTCTTTTCTAAAAGTAAATTGGCAAAAATGTATTTATAAAAATAAAATATTCCCTTTTTTTCCACCCGGGGAACTTTGCTAGCTCCCTCAGAGGATGTAAATGTGGATAATATCTGTCATTGTTTGCCAGAAGTGGGAAGATTCATCGTGAAGCAGTGAGGACAGTTGGTTAGAACTGAGACACTAAGGGGTAGAGCTGCCACCCACATTTGCTGGACCAGTCACATTTTTGCCTTCTGACCTTTGTGTGGGGCATGAGAATGTCCCTCATAGGCTCAGATGTTTAAACGCTTGGTCACCAATTGGTGGCACTGTTTGGGTATTTTAGAGGGTGTGGCCTTGCAGTAGGAAGTCTGTTACTGGGGTCACTCTCTGATGTCTCAAAGCCTCTTGCCATTCCCAATGTGCTCCCTCTGCTGGGCACTTGCCATTATAGATTTGAGCTCTCAGTCTGTTCCATCCACCATTCCTTCCACTTGATACCATGCCTCCTTGATTTGACAGACTCTTATCCCCTTGGAATGGTAAGTCAAGGACTCTTTCCTTCTATAAGCTGCTGTAGTTATGGTGTTTTACCACAACAGTGGAAATGTAAAACACAGATGGGTGGATTGGTTTAGAGACAAGCTTATCCAAAGATACCATACAGAATATGACTACTGTTTTTAAACAAGTTATTTAAAACAAAACAATGATAAGGATTACTATAGTATGCAAGATGGTCAATGAGCATGTCTCTTCCTAAGAGTAGTTGGGTCACACTC
>CAYPJH010000109.1:0-4374 GCA_964411035.1 uncultured Methanobrevibacter sp.
GGTGCTAGAAGACCTTTTAGAAAAGGATTTATTGACATAATCACCTTCCAGAGGCAGGGGAACTCAGAACACTTGCTTAGTTTTAAACTAAGAATGGTACATGTATCCAAGTGGCTTTTGTAGGGATAGGAGGCATTCTGAGATTTTGGGTATAAAGAACTTTATCCAGGAATTTTAGGAAAAAAAAAAATTATAAATCAGTGATCTCGTGTAATGGAAAGGAGACCAGTTACAAAACCATTGCAGAAAGTAGTGATGGCACTTTGGATTACAGCAGTGAACATTATGGGAACAAAGGTCAGAGGATAATTCATGTCTTAGAGAGAGAAAGTGACCTGCAAATGTAAATGTTAGAGACAGGCAAAGAAAAATAGAATACAACATGTTCATAAAAATTGGAAGCAATTCTAGCATAAATATTAAATACAGAAGAAAGAAAGCAGATTTAAACAATTTCCAAAGCTAATGAAACATTGGAAACTAAAGAATGCAAATACAAATAATATTAACTGAAGTCATGGGACAAAACTGGATAACAGAGAGCAGTTGTAAATCTAAAACATTGTTTCATTTACTTTTACTTACTCCTCTGTTTTAAAATGGGTGAGGATGAGATTTCATTGAATAAGTTTGAATTCACTTTGGAAGAGCTATATTGTGGAGAATGCAGAGGAAGCATTGTTTATTGGGCTGACTACTGATACTGATAGAAAGTTGGAAAGATAAGATGCAGGTTAATGGGACATGATTGTTGTGGACAAAAATCTGCTCAAGAATATTGCACAAATTACTAATTTAGAGAAAAAAAACAGTGAACATTAGAATTCCTGCATATGTCAAGAAATAAGCTACATCTACAGGATATTTTTTTTCTTTTCTCTTACTTGACTCTGGTATTATTATCTACACAAAAATGAAATCATTTCTTGACTTCCCTCTGCCTTGGTTCTATAAGGCAGGAGTAAGAAAAATAGGGATGCTGTATTTTAAATGACCTAATTAATGGAAAACACTTAGGTTGATCCCTGACACATAGAACTTCTCTATAATCATTAGTCAATATATAATATCAAAGAAAATAAATCTACAAGACCAAGGCATTCTGAGCATAGAAATAAAAGCAAAGCAAAACAAAACAGTCTGGCTACAGGACCACATCTGCATTAAAAGTATGTTAGTAAAGAAGCATTGGGTCTAACCTCTGTAGAAATATTACTTATCAGAAAAATTTAAAGAAGTTGGCCATTACCTGAATAGTAGAAAAAATGTAGAACCACTTTCTTGAGATTAAAATATTTTAAAACATATTCCTAAATACAGTGTACAGTAATGAACATATGGGTAGTTTTCTAAATTTTCCAAATATTACCATAGCTTACAATAACATGTATTTTGTAATACTATAGATGTTAATATTAAGTTTATTTTTCAAAATGTCATCGAAAAAATATAGTTGGAAATTTCTATTGCCAACAGTTCTTATTTGAATGATTTGATGAATAACATATTTTCTTGGTTCCCAATTGACACATTTTTAAAGATATTTTATCCTTTGATGTCAATTTTTCAGGAAAAAAAAGCAGGGAAATGAAGAAAACAATGAATACAACAGAAAAAAATATTAGGGTAATACTGTTGATTATCTGATGATAGACGTGTCCCAAATTCAAAAGTGTTAAGGTGAAAAACAAAACAAGAATGGGACATGTATAGTAAACAGAATTTTTTTTTAAATTTATGTGGGGTTAGTGTGAATTTCCATAGTGTCTGTGGCATCATTGTAGATTTAATTCTCGATTACAAATGAGAGAGAAAGGTGTGGGACAGAGAGAGAGAGAGAAAGACAGAGAGAGAGAGAGACAGAGAGAGAGACAGAGAGAGACACATTTGGAGGATTATTTCTATTTCCCCAAATTATTATGATTATTCCCAAATCCCTGTGTCACTGAATATTATATTCCACAATCCAAACAATCAATTGAAAGCTAAAGGGTTAGCTTTTACTTTACTTTCCCTCTCACATACTATATCCAAATAATGACAAGTTAAAAACAAAAAAACAAAAAAAAACTTTCACTTCCTGAATCACCTCAGAGGCCAGTATTTTCTTTATCTCTTTCAGAACCATCAGCACCTCCCTCTCAGCTTTGCAACAGCTTCCTGCTGCTGAGTTGGGGAACTTTCCTTCTCTCTGGTTTGTTATATCTGTTTAAGTGGAAATATTCATGTGATTCTATTTTTCCTCATCTCAGTCTCATCCTATAATCACCCTGCTTCGAGGACACTAGCGTGGTGTAATCACTGGGCTCCTGCCTACTGTATTCTCCAGCCTCCTCAACTCCACACATTTTCTCTAGCTCTTGATTGCAGGTATCCTGACTTCAATCCCTGAAATCTATCCTTATTCATCTTCTCCCAAGGCCTTTAAGGTTCCTTTCTCTCTAAATAGAATGTTATTTCCTGCCCCTCTTTTCCAAAAGTTCTTCCTCATCTATGAAGTCTTAATTTCTTTGCATTTTTTCTAGTAAGTTTTTTTTATCTTTCTGATTTCATTTATTCTATGCTATAACTGACACTGAGCATTCTTCATTAAGATTCTTATTAAAAGTATAACTTGACAGTTGTTTGCACATTTGTATCATTAACAATTAATAAAATTTTACTAAGAGACTGTTTAGTCTTTAACTGTGGGTGTTAGATGTTAGCATCAACTTTAATATGTGGCATCATATCCAAAGCATCTAGCAGTGTTGGCCATGTACTAATAACATTCTCCATAGTAATCTGATCAGATAAATAAAATATTGTATGATTTAGGATAATAAATTGTGATATAGTAACTTAAAATACTGTATTTATGGAGAAAGTTATAACATTTAATATTATAATTATAATCCTATATATCATTTGAAGTACAGTCAGTCCTGAATACCTTCAGGTTATATATGAGTAGATTCAGTCCATGATGAGTTTGAAGATATCTGGAAATAAATGCAATTATTACTATACAAGTACATACCTTTATTCTAGACACTAGTTCCTAAACAATAGTGAACATCCCAATAAAATATAACATCCCAATAAAATGTATTGGGATGTTATGATTAATGTAAAAATGACTGAAAGTATACAGGAGGATTTGCAGTAAGTCATATAAATATATAACACTATTGCACATAAGGAACTTGAAATTCAGCAGATTTTTCTACATATGGGTGGGAGATGGGCTTGGAGCCACCCTTCCATGAATACAAATGGACAACTGTGCACTAAAACACAAGGAACGGTGGCTGTTTTTCCATAAGGAAGACCATTGTTTTCTTTAATTGATAACAGAATAAATAAAACTGTACATCATTTATTTATTTAGGATGCTTAAGCTAAAAGCTGGCATTTTCAATCATGATTCTCAAATATTAACAGAGGTCATAAAAAGACAAAGCAAAAGTTTAATTGAAAAATGTATCATAAAACTATTTGTATCTGTAATTTGGTGAACTCCCTAACTGATTTTCATTATTTGCATGTCTTTCTGTTCCTCTTTACATTTTCACTTAAAAATTTATATTCATATAGTCCCTATTAGCAAACTCTATTTATATTGGTATCCAAAATTTCAACAATAATTTCTTCTCTTTTTTCAATTTTCTCTTTCTATCTAGTTCCAAAATTTTTGAAGTCCACACTCCTGCCTCTCCTCCCCCTCCTCTTCCTCTTTAATTTTAGATAGCATAATGCTATGCCCTCTTGGTGAAGATAAGTACTTAGTAAAAGATGAGGCTTAAAAAATGTGACTAGATATTTTTAAAATTATTTGAAGAACACTGAATAAAGGTTGTATCTCTGAATAGTTATTTTATGCACTTACAAATCTTTCAGTCTTTCACAAGTATTCATGAGTTTGGATCACAACCAGAAATTAGATATTGAAGATTACTTTCTTTGAAAGGAATTTGAGCAGAATTATGAATGAAGAAGAAACTTGTCTTTGCTGGATAACAAATTGGCTGTAACCATACTATACGTTTTTCCCATCTCTTGTTATATAATACAAAATGATTTTTGAAAAACTTTTATGTAATATGCTTAAATAATTAGATTTAGACTTAATTGTAATTAATTAGATTTAATTCTTTTAAAATATTTTATTTTTTAGTTATAGATGTTCACAATGTCTTTATTTTACTTTATGTAGTGTTGAGTATTGAATCCAATGCCTCACGCATGCTAGGAGAGCACTTTACCTCTGAGCCACAACCCCAGCCCAATTTAATACTTTATTAATAATAACGATTTTCATAATTATACTGATTGATTTAACGGAAAGGATAATCAAGAATTAATTTTAAATTTTTTTGAAAAAAAAAAACTTTG
>CAYPJH010000110.1:0-1943 GCA_964411035.1 uncultured Methanobrevibacter sp.
CATTGAACAACATATACCAAGCTCTAAAAGAAAATGGATACCAATATCACCCTGATTCCAAAAACCAGGCAAAGACACATCAAAAAAAGAAAACTTCTGACCAATATCTCTAATGAACATCGATGCAAAAATTCTCTATAAAATTCTAGCAAATCAAATACAAAAACACCAAAAAGATAGTACATAATGATCAAGTGGAGTTCATCCCTGGGATGCAAGGTTGGTTCAACATATGGAAATCAATAAATGTAATTCATCACATTAATATACTTAAAGATAAAAATCATATGTTCATCTGAATATATGCAGAAAAAGCATTCGACAAGATACAGCATCCCTTTATGTTCAAAACACTAGAAAAACTAGGGATAACAGGATCTTACCTCAGCATCATAAAAGCTATATATGCTAAGCCTCAGGCTAGCATTATTCTGAATGGAGAAAAACTGAAGGCATTCCCTCTAAAATCTGGAACAAGACAGGGATGCCCTCTCTCACCACTTCTATTCAATTTAGTTCTTGAAATACTAGCCAGAGCAATTAGACAGACAAAAGAAATTAAAGGCATAAAAATAGGAAAAGAAGAACTTAAATTATCACTATTTGTGGATGATATGATAATATATCTAACAGACCCAAAAGGGTCTACAAAGAAATGCTAGAGTTAATAAATGAATTCAGCAAAGTGGCAGGATATAAAATCAACAAGCATAAATCAAAGGCATTCCTGTATATCAGCAACAAAACTTCTGAAATGGAAATGAGGAATACACTTGTACATTGCTGGTGGGACTGCAAATTGGTGAGGCCAATTTGGAAATCAGTATGGAGATTCCTGGGAAAGCTGGGAATGGATCCACCATTTGACCCAGCTATCGTCCTTCTCGGACTATTCCCTGAGGATCTTAAAAGAGCGTACTACAGGGATACTGCCACATCAATGATCATAGTGGCACAATTCACAATAGCTAGACTGTGGAACCAACCCAGATGCCCTTCAATAGATGAATGGATAAAAAAAACTCCATTTACACACAATGGAGTATTACTCTGCACTAAAAAATGACAAAATCATGGAATTTTAGGGAAATGATGGCATTAGAGCAGATTATGCTAAATGAAGCTAGCCAATCCCTTAAAAACAAATGCCAAATGTCTTCTTTGATATAAGGAGAGTAAGATCAGAGTAGGGACGAAGAGCAGGAGAAGAAGATTAACATTTAACAGGGATGAGAGGTGGGAGGGAAAGGGAGAGAGAAGGGAAATTGCATGGTAATGGAAGGAGACCCTCAGGGTTATACAGTGGAGGAGGTAGAGAGAGAGGAGGGGAGGGGAGGGGGGAGGTGGGGAGGGGGGAGGGTGGAGGATGGGAAAGGCAGCGGAGCACAACAGACACTAGGATGGCAATTTGTAAATCAATGGATGTGTAACTGATGTGATTCTGCAATCTGTGTATGGGGTGAAGGTGGGAGTTCATAACCCACTTGAATCAAAGTGTCGAATATGATATGTCAAGAAATTTGTAATGTTTTGAACAAGCACAATAAAAAATTAAAAAAAAAAAAAGAAAGTTCTATTCTTCCATCTTGCCGACACTTGCTTTCTTGGTCAAAATTTAGAAAGTCCATGAACTCCCTCATTCCAACCTGTAGTTTCAAACTGTGTTTGACAAGGAAAACCCCCATCTATCTGGAAAGCTCCAAGAGATCTCCTTGGGTAGAGCCAAAGGTTGCCCTCTGTTTTCCCTCACAAAGCCATGAACTTAAATCTTTGACCAAACTACATCCTCAGTATCCCACCTGATTATATTGGTATGTGTCTCAAGATAGAGAATCACAACCAGTATAGACCATAAATGTTTCTTGGGGTTGTGTACATAATACGTATTTATATCTGCAACTAATATTGTAGTGATGACAAACTGTTATTTGGTAAACTTATTT
>CAYPJH010000111.1:0-1582 GCA_964411035.1 uncultured Methanobrevibacter sp.
ACCCCTGCGGAGCGTGAAGAGCAGCTCGCAAGGAAGGTTAAACAGGCATACGATGATTTCTCCGAGAGGCTGCTCGGAAGATTTACCGCAGAAGATGTGTTCTCTCCCAAAACCGGCGAACTCATCATCGGCTGTAACGAGATGATAACCTATGACATTTGCGATGTGATAGTCAAGGATAGGGTGACGAGCGTTAAATGCCGTACAGTATTCACCTGCCAGAGCGAACACGGCGTATGTACAAAGTGCTATGGTATGAACTGTGCAACAGGCTCTATAGTCACCATCGGTGAAGCGGTCGGTATCATCGCTGCTCAGGCAATCGGTGAACCCGGTACACAGCTCACAATGCGTACATTCCATACCGGTGGCGTTGCAACCGCAGAGGATATTACGCAGGGCCTTCCCAGAGTCGAAGAAATCTTTGAAGCCCGTAAGCCCAAGGGTCTTGCGGTTATAAGCGAAATCAACGGTACTGTCGAGCTTAAGACGGACGGCAAGAAGACCGAAGCGGTCATCAACGGCGATGATGGCGAGGTCGAAAAATACCTCATTCCGTTTGGCTCAAAGCGTAGAGTCAACGACGGCGACCACGTTGAAGCGGGCGATACGCTAACCGAAGGTTCGGTCAACCCCCACGATATATTGAGGATTAAGGGCGTTAAAGCGGTTCAGGCGTATATGCTTAACGAGGTTCAGGCGGTTTACCGCAGCCAAGGCGTTCATATATCCGATAAACATATCGAGATTATCATCCGCCAAATGCTCCGTAAGGTGCAGATAGAAGATCCGGGCGATACCGATATGCTTCCGGGCGAACTGGTTGACATCTTTAAGTTTGAAAGAGAGAACGAAGCAATTGCGTTAGAGGGTCTCCAGACCGCAACCGTAAAGCGTAAGCTGATGGGTATCACAAAGGCTGCATTGGCAACGGATTCCTTCCTTTCCGCCGCAAGCTTCCAGGAAACCACCAGAGTGCTTACCGAAGCCGCAATTAAGGGCAAGGTCGATCCGCTCATCGGTTTGAAGGAGAATGTCATAATAGGTAAACTGATTCCTGCGGGCGTAGGCATGAAGCGTTACCGTAGTGTCGAGGTGGATAATCCCAATGCCCCGAAGGTCGTTGCAAACGCTGTTGAAAAAGCAGTGCGTAGGGAACGAGATAAGGATGAGGAATTGGATTTCCCGAGACAGGATGATTTGGTTGATGAAGCCGAACCCGAATTTGAGGAAGGCGAAAGCGAGTTTGATGATCTTGACGAGGAAGAACTCAAATCCCTTGATTTGTTCGATGCACAGCTCGACGAGAATCCCGAAGACGGCAGTAATGCATTGCTGAATGCGATTCTGAATGGATCACCCGATGAGGATGATGTTGCCGATGAGGACGAGACAGAAGATGTTGCCGATGAGGACGAGATTTCCGATGAGGGCAGTGCAGAGGAAGAATAACTATCCGAAGCATTAGCGAGGGATTGGCTAAGGATTGGCTAAATATAAGCCGATAGAGCCATAGTTTGGCTGATAATTCCATAGTATAAATGAGGGTATTCCAAAAGTCGTAAAGACATGAGGGATACCC
>CAYPJH010000112.1:0-14127 GCA_964411035.1 uncultured Methanobrevibacter sp.
GGTGTTCTTCCTTCAGGTCTGGTGATAATAACAGTTTGGGAAATCTCAGGCAATGTTAACTCAGCTTCAAGTACAGAAGCAGTTCCAAAAACAGAACTTACACCAGGAATTATTTCATAATCTATATTATTTGCTTTAAGTTCACGAATTTGCTCACCAATAGCCCCATAAATAGATGGATCTCCAGTATGAACCCTTGCAATGATTTTATTCTCACTAATTCCTTCTTTGATTATATCAATAATTTCATCTAAATTTAAAAAAGCACTATTATAAACAATAGCTTCTTCTTTTCTAGTGTTTAAAACTTCTTTATTTACAAGTGAACCTGCATAAATTATGATATCTGCCTGTTCAATTGCATTTCTTCCTTTAACTGTAATAAGATCAGGATCTCCAGGACCTGCTCCAATAAAAATTACTTTACCTTTCATAGTATTTTATTTTGTATTTTTATTATATATTAGTTAGTACATTTTCCACTGAATTTTATATATCTGCATCAATTTCATATTTTAACTTAAACAAATTATTTAAATAAAATTTTTAATTAATTAATTATGAATAATCAAGGATTCATCTCAATACAGTATCTCTTCTCAATTTTTATATTGATTTTAATAGCTACAGGCATATTGTTTATTGCAGCAAATTACATATCTTCAGTAGAAACTATTGAATATCATTCAGCAATCAGAATTGTGTTAGATGATGTTTGTGATGATATAAATCAAGTTAATTCCAATGGTGAGGGATATAGTAAAAAAATAATGCTGCCGAAAGATATAATGGGCAAGTCTTATTCTCTGGAAATTTCAAACAACGAAATTACAATTAAATGCGGATCTGAAATAGCTCAAAATAATATTAATCCTGTGTATTTAGTTAAAAATGATGCAATAACAGATAAAATCCAATTATATGGTGGAAACAGTTATATTATCGAAAAACATGAAAAATCACAAATTTCAATTAAACAGGCATGGTGGTAGAATATGGATAAAAAAGGACAATTAAGCATGGAATTCATATTTTTAATAGGAATATTACTTATAGTTGTTACATCCTCCAGTATTTACATGCTTCATCAAAATGAGCTTCTGACTGCAATGAGTGCTGCAAGACAGGGTGTGGTTGAAGGTATCTCTATTGATGAAGTTGCAGTTTATCCTGAAGATACATTTAATGATTATCAGCAGTTTAAAAAGGATTTGATAACTCCCAAATCCATAAAATTAGTTAAAATAAATTATACAAATATGGGATTTGATTCTAATTATAATAAAGAGAAGATTCAGTTTAATGTAACTGTTACAACTAATGAAGATTTAGATAAAAATCAAAGAGATTCAGCTGGAGATAGGATAAATTATAGTTTAAGAAAATCAATAGCCAAATCATTCAATAGTGAAAAACAAACAAATAAACTTTATAATCCCGTTTTTTCAAAACATTACATTTACACTACTTCAAATGTTAAATGGATTTGACCTAAGAAATATTTATATTGGATAATATTTAATATTAATTAATATGTTTGACAAATTGCCTGTTTCTTCAAAAACAGAAAAAATTCTAACAAAAGCATTAGATGAACCTATTTCTGTAGAAGAAGGAGAATATTTAATGAATATAAAGGGACATGATTTATATCCTTTACTTGCCACTGCTGATTATTTAAGAAATGAAATTGTCGGAAATGATGTTACATTTATTAATAATTGTAATATCAACTTTACAAATATCTGTACTGTCAGATGCGGATTTTGCGCGTTTGGGAAAGATGAAAATGACCCTGAAGCATATATAATGGATGATGAATCCATTTTAGAAAAAGCACATGGTGCCGTTGAAAAAGGAGCTCATGAATTCTGTTTAATGGGAGGAGTGCTAAAAGATGCGGATATTGAATACTATGAACATCTTTTAACACTTTTAAAAGGAGAATTCCCAAATACATTAATACATGGCTTTTCACCAACAATGATTAATGATGCAGCTATTGTATCTGGAATTGATATTGCTGAGGCATGTGAAAGACTTAAAATAGCTGGTCTTGATACACTTCCTGGAACTGCAGCTGAAATTCTTACAGACAGATCTAGAGAAATAATCTGTCCTGAGAAAGTAACAACTCAGGAATGGATAGATATAGTAAAAACTGCTCATGAAGTAGGAATTCCTGGTTCAGCAACAATAATGTACGGACATGTAGAAACATTAAAAGAACGTGTAGAACATATTGATGTTATTAGAACTCTTCAAGAGGAAACTAAAGGATTCACAGAATTCATACCAATGACATTTATGCATGAATATTCACCTATCTTTTTAGAAGGACAACAGAATTTAGGTGCAACAGGTACTGAAGATTTAAAATTATATGCAGTATCCAGGTTAATGCTTAGGGATTTAATTCCGAATATTCAAGTATCTTGGGTTAAAATGGGATTCAGATTTGCACAAGTAGCACTTACTGCTGGAGCTAATGATTTAGGTGGAACCCTTGGTGGAGATGAATTATCCGCTGCTTCTGGAGCTCCTGATGGTGTTGAAGCTTCAATTTCCACATTAGGAAACATTGTTGAAAATCTGGGAAGACATCCTATTGAAAGAAATTCAAAATATACTGAATTTTACCCTATTAATTTAGAAAAAGAATTAGTTTCACAATAAATATTCGAACAGGAATAAAGCTACAAATCATAGTCTATAATACTAAATTTGTAGCTGACTATTTTTTTATAAAACTTCTTTTATTCCCTCTTCAGTTATAATCAATATTGAGTTAATATTTTTTAAATGGATTGAACTGATCGGATGATTTTTAATATTTCCATTCATCAACATTAATTCTTCATTGGTTACTACAATCCAGTTAACATCATATATAACCACGCTGTTAACTATTAAACCTAAATATTTAGGAATATAAATATCTTCTTGATTTTTTTCAAAATATGGGCTTTTATCTAATATTTCTTTTAATATTTTATTCATTTTAACATACCTCTTTTAAATATCTTTTCTTTCATAAACAAATTTAGGAACAGCTTTCTTAAATGGATCAAATGTTTCTCTGTTTTTAACTTCAACACATTTCATGCTTACTTTAGAGTGAAGTGAAGATGGAAGACGCAATATCCTTTTTAAATCAATGGAAACTTTTGCATCTATCGTTTCGAGATTAGTTCTAGCCATAGCTTTAGTTAATTTTTTATAACGTCTCGGACCAATATTATTTTTAAACAAACCCCACTGATTATTGTCTAACAAATGACGATGTTTAATAATGTCTTTCATTAAATTATCATTAATTTCATCAATTTTCTCATTACCAACAAGGTGTTCTATATTATATTTAACTCTTTTAGTAAATACTTTTGGATACCCGATAGGAATGGAAAAATGCTCAAAATTAAATAATTTATTAGATAGGTTAACATTGGAAAATTGAGTATTGGGAACTTCAGCACCAGCAACATATTTTAAGAGTTCTCCTCTAAGTTCACTTCCTTCAGTCATTATTTCTTCATCAAGTATCCTTATATGATATCCTCTACCGGAATAAATTAAATGAATATTCTTAAGGCCCAAATCATCTTTTAAGGTATCTATAAGATTATTAACAATGTCTTTCGCTTCACCTAAACAGGTTTCACATACTCCGTCACATTGACAACTTCTAATTGGAATATCTTTTGCATCTACATCAAATATGAACTCTGCTTTTTGCCAATCCTGTCTTTTAGCAGGATTATTATAAAATGCAACAGAAATATAGGCTGCAAATGGGGCTTTATATCTTAAAAATTTTTTTAAAGAATCTGTTCCTTTAAATACTTTATATCTGTCATTTGGCCCTCTTCCATTATGGTCAAAACCAAATTCTCTTTTAGTAATCTCTTTACTTATAAAATCTGGTAAATCATCAACAGACCATTCTTCTCTGTAATATTGTCTTCTTTCCCTTAATGTTGCTTTAGAAAACATGAAAAATCATTATCTTTTTAAATTTAACTGCCATTTTCAATTATTATATTATTTCATTTAATTATAAAAGTACTTTTTGATTAATTTAAAAGCAATTTTTTAAATTAGAGTAAAAAAAGTCCCTGCCAAATTATGCATTTTCAGCTATTTGATTAATTATATATAAAATAATTAAAATAAGTAAAAATAAGAGGTGATACAAATGGAAGATGATTATATTGAAGTAATAGGTGTAGAACAACTTAAAACTATTTTAACTACATTAAGCCCAAAAGATATTGTAAGATATGCTTATGAGAAATGGGTGGCCTGTCAAAGGTCAGGTTATACCATCCTTAATTTAGAAACTGGAAAAATTTCAGGAATGGGAGTTGAACAAAATCAATTACCTCTAAATGATGATTTGTTTATTGTTTTATATACAATATCTGCTCTTGAAAATCCTGTTAAAGTTGAAGAATTATTATCTGAAGAAGAATATGATGATTATTTAGATTTTAAAGGAGATGAAGCTGCCGACTACACTCCTGATATATTGTCTGATTTTTGCCAGAAAAATAATATTGATGAAAATGGGCGAAAAATAAGTATTTTAGCAGCTAAATTTGAAGAAAATGAATATTGGAATTATAATAGCTGGGAATCAGGAATTTTAAATGAATATTATGATGCAATCCAAGAAGAGCATTATACATTTAAAACTATTGATGAAGAAATTTAATCATTTTTTATTTTTTTATTTTTGTCCAGCTGGTATTTTTTACGACCATAACAAGATAATGGATTATTAATGCCTTTACATGATTCATCAGGTTTACATAATTGCGGCAGATGCATTTTAATTTTTTCACAACTCATTGGTGTGTACCAGGTAGTTTCTCCTTCATTTTCTATATTAATTTCACTGTGAAGGCCGAAACCTAATTTTGAAATTATATTAATTTTTTCTTGAGGTTGATCATCAAATAAAGGTGGTGAACAGTTATCTGCTGCTTCATAGATTAATGGAAGTATTTCATTTTCAGTTATTGATAAATCTTTATCAATATCAGATACAAGGACAGGTTCTTCTGATGAAAAAATTGAAGGATATAATCTTGCATAAGATACAAAAGAAGTTAAAAGAAGCACAATTGCATCATTACGGCCTCCTGAAGATACTCCATCAATAGTATTTTGGATACATGGTGGAAATGCTTCAGGTATTAATTTTCCTCCTTTTACAGTTCCATATAAACCTCCACTTCCAGCATAAAATGTATTATATTTACTAATTTCAGTGGGAATAATTTCATTAAGTTCTTCGGCGATTTTAAGAATTAATGGATGTAATTCAACACGTTTTGACATTTCTTTAATTCTTTTAATGTATTCTTCTGTTTTTTGCATTATTAATTTTGACAATATCAATTCTTTTATCTTTTCACCAACAATAATATCATATATTTTATCTGCTGGCCTTCCATCAAATTTATCACCGTATTTTTCTAGAAATTCCTCTTTTTCAAGAACAATTTCTCCATTATCAAGCAATAATTGTATTAATGATAATTTTTTAGAACTAATTACATCTTTTAGAGAAAGCCAACTTATAGAACCGTCATCTGATATATCCCTTAGAATATCTTCTATTATCTGAGATCTAATGCTAGGTACAATCTTTGCAAGTCTTTCTTCTATTAATTTTCCCTGATATTCAATGAAAAGCCTTGTTTCTCTTGAGGTTATATTATATTGAATAGCTATAGCCTGTGCAAGTATGTGAAAAGCAATTACATCTGCTTCATAAATATTATCATTAAATAAATATTCATAATTCTGATTTGCGAAGTTTTTATTATATTTTTTCTCTATTGACCATTTAATTTTATTTATAGCTAAATCCTTATATGTTTTAGGTATTATAGTATCATCAGAGATTTTTTGGTTTGGAGTATGCATTATCTCATTTACTAAATATTCATTTTCATCATTAAGTTGATTTAAATCCCCATATCTACGTATAATACTTTTTCCTTCTTCAGATAAAGGGTTAATATAAGATAACTCTGTCATAAAAATATATTGTAGTTTCTTAATTAAAAAGATTAACTTATCTATCATATTAATACTGATTTTAACTTAGAAAATTACACTTAAAACTAAATTTTTCATAACTGAACAATACTTTTAAATGTTTTTAAAAACATAATTTTATTAAATTACATTATAAAATGATTTTGTATATATTAATTTAAATTTTGAGGAGTATAAAATAAGATGTCAAAAATTTTTATTTCATGTGCACTTCCATATGCCAATGGACCATGCCACTTAGGGCATTTAAGGTCTACTTATTTACCTGCAGATATCTATGCAAGATACAACAGGATGATTGGAAATGATGTGTTAATGGTTTGCGCAACTGATGAACATGGAACACCAATTGCAGTTAAGGCAGATAATGAAAATAAAAAGCCTATTGAGATTTCTAAAAGATATCATGATATGATAGTTGATGATGTTAATTCAATGAATATTTCACTTGACAATTTCACAAGAACTACAGATAAAAAACATTATGAAATTGCTCAAAACTTCTTTTTAGAATTATATAATAAAGGATATATCTATAAAAAAGACATTACTCAACTTTACTGTGAAAACTGCAATAAATTCTTACCTGATAGATATGTACAGGGCATTTGTCCTGTTTGTGGGGCTGAAGCTCGTGGAGATCATTGTGAAAAATGTGGTCGTGCTTTAGAACCAACTGAACTTAAAGAACCTGAATGCTTAACATGTGGATCAACACCTGTAATTAAAGATAGTTATCAGTACTTCTTTAAATTAAGTGAGTTTCAAAAAGATATTGAAGAATATATCAACAATAATAATTTCCCCCCAAATGTCAAAAATTATGCATTGAATTGGTTAAAAGAAGGATTGAACGACTGGGTTTTAACACGAGATATGGATTGGGGAATACCTGTTCCATTAGATGAAGCTACAAATAAAGTAATCTATGTATGGGGAGAAGCATTTTTAGGTTATATTTCATCAGCATCACAATGGTCAGATGAAAATAACAAGAAATGGGAAGATTATTGGGCAGATTATGTTGTTCATTTCATAGGTAAAGATATAATATACCATCATGCAATCTTCTGGCCGGCACTGCTTGAAGCATATGGCTGTAAATTACCTGATAATATATATGCCGGTGAATTCTTATCACTTGAAGGGCAAAAAATGTCCACAAGTAAAAATTGGGTAGTTTGGATTTCTGATTTTGTTAAAGAATTTGATCCTGATCTTTTAAGATTTTATTTAACAATAAATGCTCCTTTAAACAAAGACACTGACTTTTCCTGGAAGGATTTCCAAAGAAGAAATAATGATGGTCTTGCAGATGTAATTGGAAACTTCTTACATAGAACATTTACATTTACTCACAAATTCTTTGATGGAAAAATCCCAGAATATGTAAATCCTTCAGCTGAAGATGAAGAATTTGAAAAAGAAATCAAAACACTTCCAGATAAAGTTGGCAATTACATTGCAAATTATGAATTCAGAGAAGGATTATTGGAAATATTTAAAGCATGCAAAATTGGAAACAAATACTTTAATGATCAAGAACCATGGAAAGCGGTAAAAGAAAACCCTCAAAAAGCAGCTAATACATTATATCTCTCAAACCAACTAGCGAAAACATTAGCTATTCTTTTAAAACCTTATATACCAAATAAGGCCGATGCAATCGCTGAGATAATTAATATTGATTTAGCCGAAAAATGGGATGAAGCGAAAAAACCATTACTTACAGGTCATGAAATTAATAAAGCAAAACCATTATTTAAAAAAATTGATGATGATGTAATTGACGAACAAATTACAAAATTAAATGAAACTTTAAAAAATAATACTAATGAAAGTGAGGATGATAAAATGAGTGAAATAACAATTGATGAATTTGATAAAGTAGATATTAGAATAGGTCAAATTAAAGAAGCTGAAAAAATAGAAAAATCTGATAAATTATTAAAATTACAGGTAGACATTGGTACTGAAACTAGACAAATTGTTGCAGGTCTTGCTAAATTCTACTCCCCTGATGAATTAATTGATAGAAAAGTTACAGTTCTTGTAAACCTTAAACCAGCAAAATTGTTTGGAACATTATCTGAAGGTATGATTTTGGCTACCGGTGAAAGTGGTGCATTGCTCAGTCCTGATGAATGTAAAGTTGGTGAAAAAATACAATAAAATTATTCAATTAATACTCTTTGGTGATTGAATGGAAGAATCTAATTTAATATCTAAGACTGAGAAATATTTAAATGAAATTTCTCATGAAAAGATTGATATAAATAAAATCAATGATTTTGATTATTATAAAAATTTATATTCATCATTAGATACTAGATTAGATAAATTACAAAAACTCAAGGACTCAATGGATTCTAAAGGATATAAACGTCCTTATAGATCATTGACCAAATATGGAACTGGAAATGCGGGTGAAGTTAGCTTTGAAGAAAAGACTGATAACAGCCATCATAACCAGCAAATTAGAATTAAAGCTAATGCTAAAAAAAATATTTTAGGCCGAGTTATTTCTGCTGTAAACTCACATAAAATAGCTATTGGTAATTTAATCAAATATGCTAATGTTAAATGTGAATCATGTTATAAAAAATATGAAATCGATGAATATTTTGATAAAGGTGAGAAATGTGATTGCGGAAGTACTCATTTTTCATTTAAAATAAATAAGGACAAATCCCATAGAATAGAAATTCTCCCATATTTACCGTTATCTGGAAATTATATGGTTTTAATGTCTGGATTTAGTAAATGGGGAAGAATTGCATATAAAAATGTTCTAAATTTACTTAAACAAGAACGAAAAGGAGTAGTTAAAACTATTTCTCTTGTTATCAAATTTAAAGATGAAAACAATAGGCTGATTCGTAAAACAATAAACCTTGGTTCTGAATATTTAGAAGATTACGAAGAAGAAGTTAGAAATAGATATGGGAAAAATGTTAGAATCGAAGTGTTAAGGTTTCATAGAACAAAACCTGCTATTATAGATGATAAGTACACTAGATCCGCATTAGCCATAGCTTATGTTAAATATGGTGAAAAACTTGCCAATGATATTAAAGAATCATTGTTTAAGAAAAATATTTCTGATTTTAAGAGACTTAACAAATATGATGAAATTATTTTAAAATATAGGCATGAAACCCCAAAATTTATTGAAAAAGAGGATTTGGACGGTTTAGAACAATGGAGAGAAAGTAAAATCACTGCAGAATTTAAGGAAAACGGGTTTGTCGATAAATATGGAAAAATTAATCGGCACTTAAATCGTGATTTGAAAATTAGAAAAAATATTGAAAAGAATATTTTTACAAATATTCCTGCTGCACTTATAAAATGGGATATTTTTAAGTATTATTTAACAACTTCATTTAATAATCGTAAAACAAGCATTAGCCCATTTCCAAATATTAGAGTAGATTTAGATAGACAACAAAGAAAAGCATTTCAAACTACGTATAATAAAGCTATAAATACCTTGAATAAGGAAATTGATATGAAAATTATCCCTATTCAAAATATGGATTACATTCTTTATGAAAAATTTAAATTTGAAAATCTAAGTATGGGATCTAATATTAAATTTTATTTCCCTGCTTTAGGTGTTGCTTTAGTTAATTTAAATTCTGATATTGATATTAAAACTCTAGGCAATATCTTTAATATTAATGAATCTAAAATCAAAAAAGAAATTGAAAATATTGAAAAAGTTAAAAAGCCTAAAAGCGAAAAGTCAAAGAAATTTTTAGAGCTAATTAAAAAATAGTGGTTTTGATGAAAGATGAAGACACCAAAGAAATCCATTTTTCACAACATATTAGCTCATTTAAAATTATGGAAATAATGGATAAGTATCCTAATCTTGAAATTATCACTTGTCCTCCCAGTATTTATAAAAGAATTTCTAAAACATACATTGAAGTTCTAAATACCCTGGATATTAATGTTAAAACAAAATATAAACGAAAGAGAAAACCTAAAAAAAGTAATATTATTTTAAAGGATAAAATTATGAAACTTGCAAAAGAAGGTTATGCTCCTAAACAAATTGCAAAAAAATTAGATATCTCTTTAAATAAAGTTTATAATATTAATCATCGAATTGATGAAAAATTTAAATTTAATAATTATAAAAGGAAATACACAGATGAAGATAGGAATTTAATAATTTCCATGAAGAATAATGGAGAATCTCCAAAAAACATTTCAGAAAAGCTAAATATTCCTGTCAGAAGCGTATATTATATATTAAATAAAAAATAAGTGATTTTTATGAGTAATATTTTACCCCAATTACCATTATATTTTATTGCAATTATATGTGGGTTGATTTCATTTTTAGTAACTCGGTTGTCAATGCCTAAAATTATTAGAAAACTTGAAAAAGCAGAAATTGTTGGAAAGGACATACACAAATCTTGGACTCCTGTTGTAGCTGAAATGGGTGGATTTGGAATTCTTTTTGGTTTTATTATAGGTATCTTTGCAGGAATTGGAATGCATGACCTTTTAACATTCCCATTAATGGTTGTTTTAACTGTAGTATTGCTTGTTGGAATTATTGGTATTATTGATGATTTGCTTGTTTTATCATCTAAAGAAAAGTTTTTCTTATTATTTTTAGCAGGAATCCCTTTAATATGGGCTGCTCCTCCAAATGTAGGAATATTTTATTTAATTTCAATACCTATTGCATTATCAATCGGATCAAACCTTACAAATATGTTGGCTGGGTTAAATGGTATTGAATCCGGTTTAGGAATTATTGCTTTAACCTCTTTAACAATATCCTGTATTATTCTTGGAAAATATGATGTTACAATTATTAGTATGAGTATGCTTGGATCTCTTATAGCATTTTTATACTTTAATAAACACCCTGCCAAAGTATTTCCAGGAGATACTGGTACTTTAATTATTGGAGCGGTTATTGTATCTATTGCTTTTATTGGAAGAGTTAAATTAATTGCTTTAATTGTACTTTTACCTAATATTATTGATGCAACTCTTAAATTTTATAGTGCTGGTGTTATGGAAAGACAAAATTTTAAACCAACTGAATTAAATGATGAAGGCAAGCTTGTAAGACCTGAAGTTGGATTTAAATCTTTAATTAGGCTAGTTTTGAGAAAACCAATTTCTGAGAAAAATGCTGTTAAAATTATATGGTCTATTGGAATAGTATTTGGAGTAATAGGTATTATTGTTGCTTGTTTAATGCCAGGTGTTTTAGAAAATCAAACTTTAGCTAATTTTATACAAATTAAAGAATTCTTATATCAATTGGGATAGTGATTATTGATGAGATTAGGTATAATTGGATATGGAAATATTGGTGAGCTTATTTGTAAAAATCTTGAAGATATTAATTTTTTAAATGAAAATACCTTAAATGTTTCAAATAAAACGTATTCAAAGATTAAATCTCTTAATCCTAAAATTAATACATATAAATCCAATATTGAACTTGTTAAAAATTCTGATATTATTTTTATTTCAGTGAAAAGTCCGGACTTGATTAATGTTTTAAGTGAAATTTCAGCTTATGTAACTGAGGATAAATATATTGTACACTCTTCTGCAGGAATTACTTTTGAACAACTGTCAGATGTTTATTCTGGAGAAGTTTCTGTTGTTATTCCCTCAATTGCATCATGGGTAAATGAAAAACAACAAAAAACAGGTATTTCCATTTTTTATCATAACAAAAATGTTTCAAATAAAAATAAACAGTACATTGAAGAGTTATTTTCACAGTTCAGCAATGTTATAACAACTGACAATTACAATGATTTAGAATCTTTAACCATTGTTACCAGCTGTATGCCTGCATTTATTGCTTTTATTAACATGATTTTTACAGAAGAATTATGTAAAAATTCAGATTTAAATTATGATGATGTTTACCGATGTTTAATTGAAACAACTGCAAGCACTACTAATATTTTAAGTTTGAATGTTTTAACAAGCCAGGAAATAATAAATAAAGTAGCTACTAAACAGGGAATTACACAAAAAGGTTTAAATTATCTTAATTGTAAAATGCCTTTAATTTTACAGGAGTTATTTGAAAAATTAATGTAGTTATATATTACATTATTTTTAAATACAATGATGATATAAATAATATATATAAACCAATTCACATTGGATGAGATAGATATTTATGTATAAAGATGAATTGATACAATTACATCAATTTTTAGTTTATGCTTTAAAGTTTCTAGCTGAAAATGATAAAATAAAAAACGATTGTAGTGAATATATATTGTTAAATATAAACCCACATCATATTCACAAAACTAAAGCAGAACATAAACATGCTATTTTTGTTCTTTGTAAAATTATTTCAACTATAATATCTGATAAAGATAAGGATTCTATACCTCAAAATGTTTATAGTTCTTTATCTGATATTGTTGATAAAACTAGAGATGAAATATAACCGATTAAATTTTTAAAAAAAATGAAATGAGGGGGAATGACTCATTTCTTATAATTTTTTTAAAATACTAATTTATTTCTAAATTTTAATTCTTTTTTTGCTGCATTATCTACTTTTTTAATACCTGTTTCTCTGATTATTATTTTATATTTTAATCTAACCGACATAATACACATCTCCTATTCTTAATTATAATCAAACAATGCCTATTACCATTAATTATGATTATAATTAATATAAATAAAACATGAGGATATATAAAATTACTGTTTTATACCTCCTAAAAAAAGATTTGTAAAATCAGCCATGATTTTTTAAATAAGAATATAATCTTTTTAATAATAAAAATAATATTATTTAATCCGTTTTATCAAAATTAAAGTATTTAAAATATTTTTTAAAAAAAGTTAAATATTTATAATAAATATTAAAATATAGTATTAAATAATAAATTTAGGAGTATATGAAATTATGAGTAAAAAAATGCTTTGTTTAATTGATGGTGAACATTATCTGCCTGTAACTCAAGAAGCTATTGATACACTTGATAAAATAGAACATCATGAGGTTAAAGCTGCCGTATTTATTGGAGGAACTGAAAAATTAAAAAATGAAGATGAAAATTCATATTCCAATATTTTAGGAGTTCCTGTTAAATTTGGTGACGGTAATGGAATTCCATACAAATTAATTGAAGAAATGATTGAAACATATAATGTTGATACTGTTTTTGATTTAAGTGATGAACCTATTCTTGACTATGAAAAAAGATTTAAAATAGGTTGTCTTGTATTAAAACAAAACAAAATTTATGAAGGGCCTGATTTTAAATTTGAACCTGTAACCCAATATGAAATTATGGAAAAGCCTTCATTAAAAATTATTGGTACAGGAAAAAGAATTGGAAAAACTGCTGTTTCAGGCTTTGTTTCAAGATTGCTTAATGAAAAAGGCTATGATCCTTGTGTAATAGCTATGGGTAGAGGAGGACCTGAAGAACCTGAAATTGTTCATGGCGATGAAATTGAAATTACACCTGAATTTTTAGTAAAACAATCAGAAAAAGGTGTTCATGCAGCTAGTGACCATTGGGAAGATGCCCTATTAAGTCGTATTTTAACTATTGGTTGTAGACGTTGTGGTGGAGGTATGGCCGGTGAAGTATTTCTCACCAATATGAAAAAAGGGGCTAAAATAGCTAATGAACTTGATTCTAAATTTGCTATTTTTGAAGGAAGTGGTGCTGCAATCCCTCCGATTAAAACTGATAAGAATATAGTTCTTGTTGGAGCAAATCAACCAATAAATAATATTATTAAATACTTTGGACCATATAGAATTAGTTTTGCAGACTTAGTTATTATTACTATGTGTGAAGAACCAATGGCTAATAAAGATAAAATTAAATATATTGAAAATAGCATCAAGGAAATTAATCCAAATGCTAAAGTCATTGCAACTGTCTTTAGGCCTAGGCCATTAGATGACATCAATGGTAAAAAAGTATTATTTACTACAACTGCACCTCCATCAGTTAAAGAAAAACTTATTGAATATCTGGAAAATAACTATAACTGTGAAGTTGTTGGAATTACATC
>CAYPJH010000113.1:0-3809 GCA_964411035.1 uncultured Methanobrevibacter sp.
CAGATTTAATTTCACCAATGGGAGATACTATATGGAAACTTTACAATATATTTGAAAAGTATGATGCTGAAACTGCTGAAATAAATCCATTAGTTTTAACTCCTAGTGGATTAATTGCTGCTGATGCCAAACTTGTTATTGAAAATGATTCATTATTCAGACATCAAGATTTAGTTGAATTGTTGCATTATAAGAAAAAAGGATTGGACTTTGTAAAACTTGATGGGGATATAGCTGTTATCGGTAATGGTGCAGGTTTAACCCTTACAGGAATGGACATGATTAAGCTTAATGGTGGAAATCCTGCAACATTTTTGGATATTGGTGGAGGTGCATCTGAACAAACAATAATGCAGTCTTTAAATATTGTTTTAAACTATGAACCTGTAAAAGTAGTCTTTTTAAATGTTTTAGGTGGAATTACCAAAGCTGATGATGTTGCAAAAGGAGTAATAAAAGCTTTAGAAAAGTCCAAACGTAAAGTTGAGATTGTTATCCGGTTAACCGGAACAAATGAAGAAGAAGGTCAAAGACTTCTTGAAGAAGCTAAAATTCCTTATGAAGTATCTATGGAAGAAGCAGCTAAAAAGGCAGTTGAATTATGTAATAGCTTAAAATAGCTATTTTATCTTTTGATTTCTATGAAATTTTATG
Source organism: uncultured Methanobrevibacter sp. (assembly GCA_964411035.1). Taxonomy (GTDB): domain Archaea; phylum Methanobacteriota; class Methanobacteria; order Methanobacteriales; family Methanobacteriaceae; genus Methanocatella. The sequence goes on from CAYPJH010000113.1 coordinate 655, forward strand.
CAATTAACGGCAGTAATCGTAATGAGGGAAACACTGCACAATTACTTAAAAAAGCTATAGAAGGAGTTAAAAGCGTAATTCATGATGCTGATGTTGAGTTTATAAATCTTTATGATATTCCATTTAACGGATGTAAAAGTTGTTTTGCATGTAAAAAGATAGATGGGAAGCATTATGGAAAATGTGTTTATAATGATGATTTTAAACCAATTTTAGATGAAATTGTTCAAGCTGATGGCCTTATATTAGGTTCTCCTGTTTATTTCGGTGAAGTAACTGGGAATATGAGGTGTCTTTTGGAAAGGTTATGTTTCCCATTTCTTGTATATGATAAAGATACTGATAGTTTAGCTCCTAAAAGAATGCCTGTTGGATTTATCTATACAATGAATGTGACTAAGGATTTAGCTGAAAAAATGAACTACAATCATTTTATTTTAAACAATGATTTGGTTTTTGAAAACACTTTTAGAAAACCATATGATTTATGTTCTTTTGATACTTATCAGTTTTCCGATTATTCAAAATATAAATCAGACATTTTTTCTGAGGAACATAAGTCTGAAGTTAGAAAAACTCAATTTCCAAAAGATTTGGAATCTGCCTTTAAAATAGGATCTAAAATAGCTAGAGATGCCTTATTGGAGTAAGACAACTCTGCTAATTTCAGATTCATTTACTATTTTTTTATCACAGTATTTTCCGATTTCACTTGCAAATTTCACAACTTCGTCAAAAGTCGGCATGTTGTTTAATGTAAGTCTTTCTCTTGATGAACCAACACACATATATGCTTTTATTTCAACAAAGTCAGGGTCTGCTTTTTTTATTAGTTCTCCATATTTTTCAGGACTTTCCATATTTCTTCCCTTAACAAGGGTTGTTCTTATACATGTTCTTGAGTTAAAAGTAGATAATGTTTCAAGAGACTCATTTAGATTATCCCAGCCATTGTTTATTTTAGGGTTACAGACATTTTCATATAATTTCTTTGAAGGTGCATCTAAGGATAGATACAGTTGATAAGGATCATTTTCAAGATTTTTTAATTTATCAACACACTGGCCATTACTTACAACAAAGGTTGTGAATTTCCGACGGTTAAACTCACCAATCAAATCATCAATTTCAGGATACATCATAGGTTCTCCTGCAAGTGAAATTGCAGCATTGGTAGGCATTTTAGACTCTGCTAACTTGTCCTTATTTGCTTTATCATTTCCACCAAATCCGCACAAAAGATTATTTTGAGCTTTAATGGCTTCGTCAATAATGGTTTTAGGATCATCATAATCTCCCTCCCATTCAGTTTCAGTGTATGTCAAATCTCTCCAGCAGAACTCACATTCCTGCTGACAGCTACTGACTGAAGGTGACATTTGAAGGCATCTATGGCTATTAACACCATAAAACTTCTCCTTATAACAAACCCCTTTATCTAAAATACTTTGTTTTGTCCAGTGACATATTTTTGCAGCTGCATGACCATGTTTGCCTACAAATCTATATCCGCTTTTTTCCAATTTTTTCTGTTGTGTTTTATTTAATGACATAGTTAGTATAATTTAAGATGTTTAATTAATTTAAATATTGATATTTTTAAGATTGTGTTAATAGTTAAAATAAAAATCCTATAAATTTAAATGATTTTAAAATTAAATATAATATTTAATTAATTATTTTATTACAGGGGAATTAAATTGAATACACCAATTGTAATTTTAAATTATAAAACATACATTGAATCTAGCGGAGAAAATGCTTTAAAGTTAGCTAAAGACCTTGAAGCAGCAGGCGAAGAAACTGGAATTACTATGGTAGCAGCACCACAGGCTGCAGATATTTATAGAATAAAACAAGAAACTTCTATCCCACTATTTGCACAAAATATTGATGCTATCACTCCAGGAGGCCACACAGGCCATGATTTAATTGAAACTTTAATTGATGCAGGAATTACAGGAAGTTTAATTAATCATTCTGAGAAAAGAATGAAATTAGCAGATATTGAGGAAGTTATTCATTTAACAAAACAGCATGATGTTTTATCTTGTTTATGTACTAATAATATTAATACAAGTAAAGCAGCAGCTACACTAGCTCCAGATTATTTGGCAGTAGAGCCTCCAGAACTTATTGGAACTGGAATACCTGTATCACAGGCACAACCTGAAGTTGTGGAAGACACTGTAAAAGAAGTCAAAGCAATCAATAAAGATATTAAGGTATTATGTGGTGCAGGAATATCAACAGGTGAAGATATGGCATCAGCAATAGAACTTGGTGCTGAAGGAGTTTTACTTGCATCTGGAATTATAAAAGCAGCAAGTCCAAAAGATGCATTAATTGATCTTGTTAGCAAAATTTAAATAGACTGTGAGACGATGGTTAAGGAATTTAATACACTTGATGATTTTGATGTAAAAGATAAAACTGTACTTGTAAGAATAGATATTAACTCTCCAGTTGATCCGGGTACAGGTTTGATTTTAGATGATACTAGATTAAGATTACACTCTCAAACTATAAAAGAACTATCTGAAAAAGGGGCTAAGGTTGTTATTTTAGCTCATCAAAGCCGTCCGGGCAAGAAAGATTTCACTAAATTAGCTCAACATGCAAGGGAACTGTCTAAAATTTTAAACTTAAATGTCAAATATGTTGATGCACTATTTTCAAATTCTGCAAAAGACGCTATAAGAGGGCTTGATTCAGGTGAAGTTCTTCTACTTGAAAATGCAAGGTTTTTTTCTGAAGAATCTCTTTCACGCTCACCTTTAGAACAATCAAAAACATTTCTTGTTAGTGAATTAACTCCAGTAATAGATATTTTTGTAAATGATGCATTTGCAGCAGCTCACAGATCCCATACTTCTCTTGTAGGTTTTACAATTAAAACCCCATCTGCAGCAGGCCGTGTTATGGAAAGGGAATTGACTATTATTCAAAATGCATTGGATAATGTAAATCACCCTTGTGTCTTTTTACTTGGAGGAATGAAACCTGATGATTCTATAGATGTTATGGCTAATGTATTAAGTAACGGAACAGCCGATAAAGTATTAACAACAGGTATTGTTGCAAACATTGTTTTATGGGCTGATAATCATGACATTAATGAGGTAAATAGGGCTTTTATTGAAAGTAGAGGTTAT
>CAYPJH010000114.1:0-1700 GCA_964411035.1 uncultured Methanobrevibacter sp.
CAACAAGTAGCTGTACATCTTTGACAATGATGGCCAGTCTTTTCAAATTTGTAGATTTAATTTACACTTCCATGATAAGTGATTTTTTTTTTTTTTTTGGTACCTACTGGTCTTTTGGCTATTCTCTCTTGTGACATTCATGTTCACATCTTTTGCACATTATATATTGGATTGTCAGTCTTTTTTATTATTTGTAGGCTTTCTTCAGATATTCTGGAAACAGAGTTGAGGTTTTAATTTTTATCTCTGGTGCTAACAGAATATGAAGACAAAAAGAAATACATCGGTCATCATATTATGTACAAAAAGAATAACTGAGAAACTCACCTGTGATATACACAAGGCACATTGCTCACACTTATCTGTAGCTTTTACTTTGCCTGAATAACATCCAATGGTATTGCCACTGCAGATTCTGAACAGAGAACTTGCACTTATTGAATGGTAAACAGGGACTGCAGAGCCAGCAGAAAGTGAGGAGGATTGAGTCATTGTGTAATTTAACAGAGCTATTCAATGGGATAGTTCTCTGTTTCAGCATAACTCCTTCCTCGCTAATTTCCCAGAGGCAAATGGAGCTTAAAACTAATAAGAACATGCAGAACTTCAGAGTAAAAGTAAGAGTACATAATGATGTACTTTTAGGGAAGTATGAACTGGGGATGTGACTCAGTGGCAGAGTGCTTGATTCACATGTGTGAGGATGTTCAATCCCCAGTACTGCAGGGAAATGTGTGTACTGGATTTCCACAGTGCCTAGGCGAGGTCTATTTGCCTTGGTTAAAAAAACAACTATATGTATCTTTGTCAGCTACAAGCTTACAGAGATACACAGAGATACTGATTCCCAAGGCAGGAATCAAACAATGGTCATTAGGTTAGGAGAGAAAGTGCCCACCTTTTAAGAATGCCAAAACAGAAAAATGTTGAAAACAAAAAGTCTTCAGACTGCTGCCAACTTACTCACAATTTAACTATTATAGAAATTAAAAACTGGTAAATTATGTCTTTAAAACATTTGTATAACTATTAGGCTCAAAGTGAAATTATCAATAAAAGATGCTATTACATACTTGAAATTAAAACAGGCAAAAAATATGCACATGGGCATGTGTCTGTACATATATTTTGCATATATATATTTATTGTAGTATAATTTACATGTTATTAATTTAAGTGGAAAGAATTTTTATTATAATAAGGTTAACAAGGGAAAATGAATAAAAATTTTAATAAGTATACAATATTTAAATAGTAAAGGCAAACCATTTTGTTTATAAAGATTACACTGTGTAAACAGAGAAGCTAAGAGTGTCTACAGTAAATATGTATATAAAAAATATATGTAATAAAATTCTACTTCTAATTATATTGTACTAGGTTGTGTTTTTATTTTTATTTTATAACTCTGTATAGCAACACAATTTTTAAAGAGCCATTGAAAAATTTATAATAAAATTTTAACATCTATTTGGGAAAAAAATCTTGTCAGAAGATTAGCCTCACTAGATATTTATGTTTATAATGTTAATACATTTAGAGAAGATATATTTTGTTTGAAAATAGACAAATAGCTTCATAAAAAGCAAAGAGAACAAAATCATCGCTGAGAATATAAAGGAACTTAGTATTATATATACTATATATTAGCTTATTATATTATTATAATATATTATTAATATTACATAATATCATGATAA
>CAYPJH010000115.1:0-3610 GCA_964411035.1 uncultured Methanobrevibacter sp.
AGAAGAACAATGATTGGAAACCCTCATGCACAAATAACATTTAAAGATCCAACAGGCCATAAATATGTATTTAAAAGAGCTGCTGAAATAACACCAGTTTTACCAAAAGAAGTATTGCCCCACCCAAAAGGAGTAAATGCAGACGATATTCTTGAAATGGCAAGATATACTGATAAAAGAAGATATAAAAGCATGTTGACCAGTTCTCTTTCAAGAATGTCTTCTAAAAGAGTAGATGAAATTGGTAAAATTACCGGAATAGACATGAATAAAAGGCCGAAAGATATGAAGTGGCCTGAAGCAGAAGCTATTGTAAAAGCTTTTGATAAAATGAAATTTATGGCACCTCCTTCTGAAGGGTTAATACCAATAGGTTCAGAACAAATTGAAAAAGGTATGAAACAAGGACTTAAACCGGAATTTGTAACTACACTTACAAGAAAACCTGTAACTTACAGAGGAGGAGTCTCATTTATTGTAGAAGCAGGAATTGCATATGGTGGATCTGCTGGAAGAGTTGTAAACGAACAGAGAAAATCAGAAATAATGAGATTTGCAAACAGAGTCCCATTAACCTTTGATCAGGGAAGCTGTGCTATTACCGAAGCTTTAAAAAGTATTGATTGGAAACGTTATGGTCTTAAAGACATGGATAATACACCAATGACTTTATTTATCAATATTATTTCAACACAAGTCCCATATCTTTCAACAGGAAAACAAAGTGTCTCACCAGAACCTGAAATCGTTCAAGAAATAAGACAGGCTACAATGAAATTAGCCCGTAAACTCCAAAAATATCTAAGATCTAAAAAAGCTGAAAAAGAAAAAGCAATGCGTTCAAAAGTATTTGAAGATTATGTTCCAATCATTATTGAAGAAGCTGCAAAACTTGGAGAAACAAGCGTTCCAGAACCTCAAAACATACAGGACGTTTTATCAAAAGTAACCAGAAGATCTATTGCAGAATTACTTGGTGAAAAAGTTAAAGATGATGAAGAAGAAATTGAAGAGGAAGAAGAAGCATACATCATGGAAGAATTTGACGAATATGGTCGTGCTATTGAAGAAGGAAAAAGTTCACTAGATCAATTTGTTGAAACAGAAACTGAAAATGATGAAACAGAATAAGGAGGCAATATAAATGGTAGATGAAAATACCCAAGGAAAATCTCACAAAGAACTTAGAAAAGAATACACTTACAATAAACTAAAAAATTTAGGTGAAGAGATTATTGAAGAAGTAAGTAAAAAACAAGTCCCTTCTGTTAAAGTCCCTTCTAGAGGTACATCCAACATTGTTTACGATGATGCTAAACGATATTATATTCTTGGTGATAGATACGGTAAAAGATCATTAGGTAATGTAAAACAAATCAGAAAACTAGGACAAATGGTTTATGTAGCTAACTTTTGTAAAGACTTAGTGCAAAGAGAAAAAACAGCAACAATAAGGGAAATGTATTATGTCTCAGAAGGTTGGGGCATTAGTTTTAAAACACAACAAGAATCAAATATTGTAGGAGAAGACCTTGAAGTAACTCTCGGAACAACCCGTGAAGATTTAGGATTAATGCCTGAAGAAGATGGTGCTTCTGTATACGGAGACATTACATTAAAAGATGGAGATGTTGAAATTAATGCATTGAAAGCCGGAAAGTCAGGTTATACAATTTCTCCAACAATAGATCAGGTGGATTTCTTAGATCATGGTGTTGAAAGAGTAATAGCTGTGGAAACCATGGGGATGTTCCATCGTATGGTTCAGGAAAAAGCTTATGACAGATTTAACACTTTGATTGTTGGATTAAAAGGACAGGCTGCCCGTGCAACAAGAAGATTTATTAAACGGGTAAATGAAGAACTTAAATTGCCGGTTTATATCTGTAACGACGGAGACCCATGGGGATTCCACATTGCACAGGTAATTATTTCTGGAAGTGCAAAACTAGCTCATGTAAATCATGATTTAGCAACTCCTGATGCTAAATTTATGGGAGTAACTGCAAGCGATATTGTTAACTATGATTTACCAACAGATAAACTTAAAGATGTTGATGTAATGAGATTAAAAGAGCTTTCAAAAGACCCAAGATACAAAAGTGATTTCTGGCAAACTGAAATTAAAAAAATGCTTAAAATTGGGAAAAAAGCAGAACAGCAATCATTTTCAAAATATGGGCTTGAATACGTAGTAGACACGTATTTCCCTGAAAAATTAGAAGCTATGGAAAACTAATCCATTACTTTTTTCTTTTTTTATTATTAAACAAAAATCACCACCCTGACCCAAATTCAACTTGTAAGTTTTAAACCTATTATTCCAGCTATAATAAGTGCTAAAAATAATATTCTGATAAATGATGTTGATTCTCCTAAAAACACCATGCCGAATATTATCACACCGATTGCACCAATAGCTGTCCAGCAAGCATAAGCTGTGCCTGTTGGAATTGTTTTAAAAGATAAGGACAATAAAATTAAACTTAATATCATGAAAATTACTGTAAAAATAGAAAAGACCAGTTTTGTGAAGTTTTCAGAAAATTTTAATGATAAAACCCACAGCATTTCAAAAATTCCAGCCAATAATAAATAAATCCATGAATTCATAAACTAATATTTTAACAGAATAATATTTAAAATTAAAGCAATATGTCACTACACTGTATAAACATCAGCAGAGATTAATAAACAGATATGAAAATAGATAAAACTTTATAAGTGAATATTCATAATAACAATTGAAAAAATAAAGGAGGAAAAAATATGGCAGACGAGAAAAAAATAAAAGTTGTCGGAATGCACTGCCCATCATGTGTTGCTGCTGTTGAACTTTCACTCACTGACATAGATGGTGTGGATGAAGCTAAAGCAGATTTAGAAAGTGGTTCTGTTGCAATTACATTAGATGCAGAAAAAGTTTCTGACGATGATATAGTAGAAGCTGTTGAAGAAGCAGGCTTTAAAGTAGAATAAATGAAAATTATTCTACACTTTTTTTAAATATCAAATTATATATAAATCAAAATATAAAAATTAAATTATAAAATTTTTAGGAAAATAAACATGAAATCTGTAGCTATTAATGGATATGGAACCATTGGGAAAAGAGTGGCTGATGCTGTAGCTGCTCAAGATGACATGAAAGTTATCGGAGTTAGTAAAACAAGACCTAACTACGAAGCTAGAAATGCTGTTGAAAAAAAAGGTTATGATTTATATATTGGAATTCCTGAACGTGAACAACAATTTAAAGATGCAGGAATTGAAATAGCTGGAACTGTTGAAGACATGATTGAACAAGCAGATATTGTTGTTGACTGTACTCCAGGAAACATTGGCCCTAAAAACCTTGAAATGTATAAAAAAGCTGGTGTAAAAGCTATTTATCAAGGTGGGGAAGACCATGACTTAACAGGATTATCTTTTAATTCATTTGCAAATTATGATGATTCTTATGGTGCAGATTACACCAGAGTCGTTTCTTGTAATACTACTGGCCTTACCCGTACATTACACACTCTCAACCCTATTGTTGATATTAAAAAAGTTAGAGCTGTAATGGTTAGAAGAGGATCTGATCCTGGGGAAGTTAAAAAAGGCCCTA
>CAYPJH010000116.1:0-5660 GCA_964411035.1 uncultured Methanobrevibacter sp.
CTCTTTAGGTATTGAAGTAGAAACAGGAAATATTGTATCTCATGGCCATACTCATCATATGAGAGCTATCAATAAGATAAATAAGTCAGGTTCTATTAAAGCAGCTGTTGAGGATGGAACTTTAAACGGCGGGATTATGTATGAATGTGTTAAAAGCGATATTCCATATATTTTAGCAGGTTCTATTCGTGATGATGGTCCTCTTCCTGATGTAATAACTGACACTCTTAAATCTCAAGAATTAATGCGTGAACAAGCTCAAAATCTTGACATGGTTATTATGATAGCTACTATGCTTCATTCAATTGCTATGGGTAATTTACTTCCATCAGAAGTTAAAAGTATTTGTGTTGATATTAATCCTTCTACAGTTACTAAACTTTCAGATAGGGGCAGTGCTCAGGTAGTTAGTATTGTAACTGATATTGGTACATTTTTACCATTATTGTATAATGCATTACATGAAGATGATGATTTAGATGAAATTTAATGCTTATTATTTGGATGTATTGACAGGTTCTATACATCCTGCTGAAATTTCTATAGAAAATTCTTTTTTTACATCAATTAAAATTTTATCTGAGCAGAACTTTAAAGCAGATATTGAGGGAATAGTTCTGCCGGGTTTTATTGATGCACATATTCATATTGAAAGTTCAATGCTTACACCGGCTCAGTTTGCTAAAACTGCTGTTAGACACGGTACTACTTCTGTTGTTGCAGATCCTCATGAAATTGCTAATGTGTTAGGTCGTGAAGGTGTTGATTTTATGATTGAAAATGCATCACAGGTTCCTTTTGATTTTTATTTTACTGTTCCTTCATGTGTACCTTCAACAATCTTTGAAGATACAGGTTCTGAAATAAATCAGGATGATATTAAATATCTATTTAGAAAAGAGAATGTTGTGGCTTTGGGGGAGGTAATGAATTTTCCGGGAGTTATTGAAGGTGATGCGGATATTTTATCTAAAATTGAGATTGCGAAAAGTTTTTTCAGGCCTGTTGATGGTCATGCTCCTTTAGTTTCCGGTAATGATTTGGAAAAATATATTCAGACAGGTATAGATAGTGACCATGAATGCAGCAGTTTTGCTGAGGCAATCGAGAAAAAGAACAAAGGCATGAAAATAATGGTGAGGGACGGATCCTCTGCATGTAATCTCGAAGGCCTTTTTGATTTAAGCGATAGAATAAATTTTTTGAAAAGCCAGAATAATTTCGGATATTTAACAACAGAGGCATTTGAAAAAGTCATATCTTTACCGATCTTCGATTTTATTGTAAGTGATGATAAACACGTTTCAGATTTAGTTAAAGGGCATTTAAACAAATCCATTAAAAAAGCAAAGGAATTTGAATTAGATACAATAGAACTTATTAAAATGATTACAATAGCTCCGGCAATACATTATAGATTAGGTACAGGAGCAATAATGGAAGGGATGAAAGCTAATTTTATTGTTGTAGATAATTTGGATGATTTAAATGTAAAACGAACATATGTTGGAGGGGAACTGGTATTTGACGGTGAAAATGTTCTATTTGATGCTCCGGAAGTTAATGAGATAAATAACTTCAATGTTAACTATAAAATGCCTGAAGACTTTGATGTGTTATATGATGGTGACAGTGTTAATGTAAATGTAATCAAATGTTTCAACGGTGAATTACTCACTGAAAAAGTTAATTATGATTTGAAAACTGAAAATCATATTATACAGCCAGATTTAGATAATGATATTTTAAAAATAGCTAATGTTGAAAGATTTGGTGGAAATTCTCATGCTAATGGTTTTATACAAGGTTTTAACCTAAAGAAAGGAGCTATTGCCAGTTCAATTAGTCATGATTCACATAATATCTTAGTAGTTGGAGTTAACTCCGCAGATTGTGCAAATGCAGTCAATCTTGTAATTGAAAATAAAGGGGGAATAGCTATTGTTGATGGTGAATTTTCAAAGGTATTGCCTCTACCAATAGCAGGGCTAATGTCCAATGAAGATGCCGGTGAAGTAGCAGATATTATGGATAATTTAGAAAGAACATTGAGGCTTTGGGGTTGTGAACTTGATGCTCCATTTACAACACTTTCATTTATGGCATTATTGGTTATACCATCTTTAAAAATATCCAATAAAGGTTTATTTGATATTGATGAGTTTACTTTTGTTGATGTTATTAATGAATAGCTATTCATTGACTTCAATTATTCTTACATTTTCCTTTTTGTAAGTTAATGTTTGTTTTATTTTTTTAGTTTATTTTGATATTGTTTTTTGATTATTTTAAGTGTTTTTAAATAGATTGTAAAAATTGTTTTTATAGGTATATATCTAAACATTATAAAATGCTCATTTTATTTAAAATTCTTTAATATGGGGGGTATAATGTGGCACTTTCAAAAACATGGATGATAAATGATCTGTTGAATTTTCACTTGAATTTTCTTTTCTTAAAAATACTAAATTATATATCTCAGAGAGCACTATACAAAATAGAGCAACAATAATCTTTCACATACATAAAGCAACACCCTATTTATTTTTAAATTTCCAGCACGCTATTTGATGTAGCATACCCTCATTTAAGCTGGAATTTATTCGGTTAATAATTTGACCAACTATTTATATAACATATAGTCAAATATTTGACTATATCTAGATAATATGTAGTCAAATTTTTGACTAAATAATCAAAAACGTTTTTCCAGTTGTGATTTTATGTATGAAAAAGAAGAAATTATTGAGGATTATATTAAAGAAGAATTATCTGACATTCCAAACATTTTAAACAATGAATTAACTTTAAATGGTAAGAATTTTGAATATAGGAGTGAATTTAATTTAATTAAAGAACATGTGGATGAGTTTTTAGAAAAAACAACTAATAATAGATACTTTGCACTTCCAGGTTTAAGAGGAGTAGGTAAAACAACACTATTGTACCAAACTTATGAATATTTATATAAAATTAAAAATATTAATCCAAATCAAATTTTATTCATATCCTGCGAAAATTTAAATGATATTATTGATTTTCAAATTATTGATGTTGTCAAACAATTTTTAGAAAATTACCACAATACTACCTTAAGAAGATTGGATAAAAAAATATTTTTACTAATTGATGAATCACAATATGATAAAAATTGGGCATTATCTGGAAAATTAATATTTGACAAAACAAAAAATATCTTCATGATATTCACGGGTTCATCAGCATTAAACTTAGAATATGATGCAAGCTCAGCAAGAAGGCTACTTAAACAAAATATAACTCCATTAAACTACAATCAGCATCTTAAACTAAAATATAATTATGAATCAATGGATATTTCAAATTCTATTAAAAGATTAATATTTACTGGAGAAGTTGATACTGCAATTAACTGTGAATATAAAATTACAAGAGATTTAATCAATATAGAAAATTATTCAACAACAGATTGGGATGAATATTTAAAATATGGAGGATTTCCAACATCATTATTCGAAAATAACCCTCATATAATTTGTAAAAATATAATTGGTATGATTAAAAAAGTAATCTCCCATGATATGGGAACAATATCCTCTATAACTTCAAATAGTCAAACACATGCAAATCGTCTATTAAGGTTTTTAGCATTACAAAAACCAGGAAATGCATCACAAGAAAAAATAGCTACATATCTTGGAACTTCAAAAGGGAATATAAGTAATATTTTAAATATCTTAGAAAAAACTCAATTAATATTTCATTGTGAACCATACACTGCATCAGCTAAAAGATCAATTAAATCATGGCAATATTTCTTTGCAACATCCAGTATAAAACATATTCTAACATCATCAATTGGTAACTTAAATTCTAATAAAAAAGCATATATTGGTGTTTTACTTGAAAATCTTGTTGCATCAACATTATTTTATCTAAGCAATACTGATGGAAATTATTTTAGATTATATTATGATCCTGAAAGTAGAGGAAATGTTGATTTTATTATTCAAAGAGAATTTCAAAAACCTATTCCTATTGAAGTAGGCATAGGTAAAAAAACAAAAAAACAAATATCTTCTGCTATTGAACATTATAAAGCTGATTATGGTATTATAATATCAAATACAACTAATAATATTGAAAAAAAAGGCAATATTATTTATTTACCTCCGAAGACATTTTCATTTTTATAATCATAGTTTTATTTATTCATTTAAATGATTTTAACAGTTTTAAGGTTATTACAGGTTATTATGACCTATTTAATATTTATTTTAGTACAGAGATATATTTTATCAAATTTCCCATCTAAATCATTACCTTTTTATAGTTGATTAAACAAAACTATTATTACTGATTGGTTATTTATTGGTTAATCAGTTGATTTTTTTACATGTAAAAAAAGAAAATATGGGGATGGCTTCGACACCCCACCACCCGTTGAAGTCAATCCTTATATCTTTATAAAAAATTCTATTTTTATTTTAACATTATACTTATAAATACTGATTTAATTATCATATAATCGTTTTTAAACCAATAAATACAAATTTTCATTCAAGCCTATAAAATTATTTATATATCAATTAACAAATAGTATGATAATATTATTTTAGAGTGTGATACTTATGAAATATAAAATGTATGATGAAATGATGGAACAACCAGATGCTTTTAGAAAAACATTTGCATCTGAAATGGATAAAATGGATATCATTTCACAAAAAATATCACAGGTTGATAAAATCTATTTAATTGGGTGTGGAAGTTCAATTTCATCTTGTTATAGTGTAAGAGATGCATTAAGAATGTCAACATCTCTAAATATTGAAGTTTTCACAGGTTATGAATTTTTCTACAATAAAAAATTGGTTAAAGGTGAAAATTCAATCGCAATCTTCACATCTCAATCTGGTGAAACTGCAGATACTTTAACTTCACTTAGAAAGGCAAATAATTATGAAATTCACACAGTTTCTATTTCTAATGAACCGGAAAGTTCCATGTCAAAAGAAGCAGCAACACCAATTATTACACAAGGCAACACTGAAACAGCTATTCTTGGAACAAAAACATATATTACACAATTAGCATGTCTTTATCAAATATTATTCAACGGTTCTGATTATGAAAATAAACAGGAATTACTTAATCAGTTAAATGAAATGCCAAACATTATAGAAAAATTATTAGAGACTACTGAAGAGGATAATAAGAAATTAGCACAAGAATTTAAAGATGAAGATATCTTTTATTGTTTAGGAAGCGGACCAAACTTTGGTCTTGCATATAAATTAGCTATGACTATGCTTATGGAAGGTGCAATAAAACATGCATGTCCAGTTTATGCTACTGAATTTAGGCATGGTCTAATTGAACGTGCTGAGAAAGATGTTCCAATAATATTCTTAGATTCTGATTTTGAATCTGATGAAATTACTAAAAAAGCTATTGAATTTTCTAAAAACTTAGATCTTAAAATTATTCTATTAAGACTGGAAGATTACTGTGAGATTAATAAATTGTTATCTCCATTTATTTTTGTTGTGCCTTTAGAATGGTTTGTTTATTATTTAGCTCATTTCAATGGAGAAGATCCAGGAGCTACACGCCATATTGGTAAGGTAAGATATTAATCTTCATCTTATATTTCTTTTTTTTTAAAATAAATCTAAAAA
>CAYPJH010000117.1:0-9302 GCA_964411035.1 uncultured Methanobrevibacter sp.
CATCTTGAACAAATTCCATAAACAACTCCATCAATAATGTTAATATTATTTGTAGGACAGTTATACATACAAATACCGCATGCATTACATTTTGTCTTATCTACAACATATCCTCCATAGTCATTGATGAAAATTGCATCATTAGGACAATTTTTATAACATGCCCCACAAGTAAGACAACTAAAGGCCTTGCCTCCAACAAGCTTAATAGCTTTAGTAGGACATTGTTTAATACATTCTCCTAACCCATCACATGTATTTGTTGATAAAAACATAATAAAAACTCCTACAATTAGTTATCGCTACCTCTTGCGAATAAAAGCTTACCACATAAAATACCAAATAATGCAGATACAAATCCTGTTGAAATCGGTAAATCATTATAAAATGGGAATTGTCCTAACTGCCATGCCACTACAAAACCTGCAATTATAATGATTACAAAAGAGGATAAAGTAAGATTTATACTGGATTTGAAATTGGTTTTAATCTGTGTTCCTAAAACTAAACCAAATATAAACCCGAAAATAATTGGACCTAAACTTAACATGTTTAACTCTCCTCACTAAGTTTTTTAAATCCTGCAAAAGCAATTACAATTGCACTTAATCCTACAAACACTTTTAAACCAACAAATATATTTAAATAAGGAATAATTCCTGCATTAGTTACATCCGGATAATGGAAAAGATTATAAATAGCTGCAGGAACAACTCCTGACAAATCAGTTCCTATATTGTATAAAAATGATCCGGCAACAAATAAACCTACCAATCCAAAAATAACAAACATCAATGCACCGAAATTTTCCAAAGCATCAATATAATTATGTGAAAATGTAATCGGGGATTTTTCAACACCATATACTAAAATAGCAAGAATTACACCAGATGCAATCATTGCACCTCCCTGAAATCCTCCTCCAGGAGTAATATGGCCTCCAAGAATAGTCATTATACCTAAACAAAATAGTATAATTGAAATAGGTAATGCTATAATTTTTAAAATTATGCTTTGACTCATTCTACTTCACCCCCTAATTTGCCTCTTCCAAATATTAAATAAACCACTAACCCTGCAGTTAACAGTATTAATGATTCACCAAGAGTATCATAACCTCTAAAATCAAAAATAACAACAGTAACTAAGTTTGGAGCTATTTGAGTTCCTAAGATATTATAAATATTACTTACACCCGGCACTATCATATTGCTTAAATGGAACAATGAATCCAATAAAGTAATGGAAAAAATTATTGTAGCTACAGATGCAATTAAATTTCTAATTGATTTAGACATATGCAGCACCCCAGTAAACAAATGTAATAATAATTGCTAACGTTAAAATAGCATAGAAAATCATCTTATTTAAAGAATCATCTTGTTCAACTTTAAATTTAGGAATTAAAGGCATGTTCATAATTAAAACAACCGCTAAAACCAATACTGCAATTCCTGCAATCAAAATATTTACATGTCTAATTAAAAGAGCAACTAAACAAAAAGATACTATGATAAGTAATTCAGCAGTCAAAGTTCCTGAAACATCACTGCCCCTAACAGGACCTCCGGAAAATAGCTGTCTAAATTTTTTAACTACATCAAAGAATTTATCATACAACCACACTTATAACATACCTCCTACAAACTGTGAAATGGCATTAGTAATAATGTCTGGACATACTCCCAATACAATTATTATGATTAATAGAACTACCATAGCAAAAACCATTGATTTTGGAGCTTTTTTATTTGAAATTTTGAGACTATCTGGTTTTGGTCTTAAGAACATTGTGTAAAATGTTTTTACAAATACAACAAAGGTAGCTATACTAACAATAATTGAAAGTAAGGATAATTCAGGATATCCGCAACTTAAAGAAGCTTGAATAAGCATTAATTTACTTTGGAATCCGCTTAATGGAGGTACTCCCGCCATAGCAAGACCAGAAATTAAAACTAAAATAGCTATTTTTGGATAATATGCAATTAAACCCCCCATCTTACGGGTATCGTTTTCACCGGACAAGTATTCGATTACACCAAATCCTATAAATAATGAAGCGGTTATAACCATTTCATTTATAGCCTGAAACAGACCTGCAGTTATTGCAAACTGAGTTCCAAGACCAATTCCTAATCCGATGAATCCTAACTCTCCAACAGCCAAGAATCCGATCATTCTTCTATAGTCTGTTTGTGTTAAAGCCATAGAAACACCTAAAATCATAGCTATAGCTGAAAATATAACCAGTAAAACTTCGAAGAAAGGTACTGCAATATAAATCCTAAACATGATTAAAACAATAGAAACCATTGAAATAACTGTAAATGCCTGAAGTAATGCTGATGCATGAGGTTCAGCTTTACTGTACATTCCAGATTTAATAGCATGGAACGGAGGTAATCCTGATGCATATAACCATCCAAATAAAATTAAGCCGGCAGACATTAAAAATACTGGTGATGTAATGGCAACTCTTCCCATTTCTATTGCATTTACAATATCAGTTACGTTTACAGAACCTGTTAAAGCAAGTAAAAATCCAACACCTAAAAGTATCATTGGACTTCCAATGGCACCTAAGATCATATATTTTAAAGCCATTTCATAATTATTTTCAAGAGGGGAAGCTGCAACAATACCAACCTGAGTCAATGCAAGTATTTCAAAGAAAACAAACATGTTAAATATATCATCTGTTAAAAGTAAGGCAGTTACAGCAGCAATACCCATGAATAATAAGAATAAATATTGTCCTGAAGCCTTTTTGTATTTATTAACATAAATTAAAACTACAAGAAATATTAATATTCCAAGTACTGCAATGAATATTTTCTGTAAAACATCAAATGAATATGTAATAGCCGGATGGTAAATAACTCCTGTCAAATTATCCATCATTGGCACATATCCGCCAAAATAATGAAGCCCATAGTTAGATATAATCGGAATTATTGGAACTATAATAGCTACTATAATAGCCATGATTTTAACTGTTCTGTTAAATTTTGAAAATGTACTTACAAGCAAAGCACAGAGTAATGGAATAACAACCATAAGAGGAATAAACTCATTCATCACTACCCTCTCCTTTTGAATTATCAGCCAGCATTACAGATGTGCTTAAAGTTCCATATTTCTTATAAAGAACCATAACAAGAGCAAGCATTACAGCTAAAGTACTTGCACCAATAACTATACTTGTTAAAACTAAACCAAATGGTAATGGATATGCACTGTTTGCAGCAAACCAAGATGTATCCATACCCGGCATTAAAATAGGAACTACTCCTCCTGTTTTATACCCAATACCAATTATAAATAGATTAACCCCTTCTTCAATAAAGCTGATACCAATAACTTTTTTAATGATATTATCAATGAAAATAGCTGCGAATAAACCAACAATTATCAATGCACCAGCAGTTATTAAAACTGTTAATTGTGTTAATACCATTAGTTATCCTCCCTTTGGGTTTTTTTAACAGCTAATGCAATAAATACCGGTATGATTGCAGCACCTACAATAGCTTGAGTTAATGCAACATCCGGAGCCAGTAACAGTTGGAATAAAACCGCTAAAGCCCCACCAGAAAATCCTGTTAAAATAGCTGTTTTTAATAAATCAGATTGGACAAGAGCAAGAATTGCACTTACAACAGTAATAATCATTAAAACATAATCTAACATCCTACTCCTCCTCATTTATATTCAATGTAACTACAGAAAATCCATCATTATTGCCATCCTCTACAAAAACTGCTGTTCTTTCCAATTCCTGTATTTTAGTTTTAGGATGGATAAAAGGACTTTCAATTTTTTCATCTTCCTTATTATCCTTATCTCTCATATCTGGATTATTTAAACTGTCTTCACTTTTGAAAAATGCATTTCCAATTGCATGTGATGTGAAAGGCACTAAAACAAAGTAGATTGCTGCTAAAAGAAATTGACCAATTGCAAGCATGGCTAAAATAACGGCCATATCAAAAACACCTACAATATGGATTCTAGCATAATTTACATTTTTTTTATTGTTATTTAAGCTTAAAATACCCACTGCAGCTATTATGATAAAAATAGCTGAAATTATAAGAAGAATTGACTGTATATACTCAATAATATACATTAATTATCTCCTCCCATCGTTATAGCAAAAGCAACAGTACCTACAAACCCAAAGAATATTAATGCTAAGGAAATATCTCTGTAAAATTCAATATTGTACATATCACCAATGAAAAGTAATGCTATAGCAAAGGCTACAACTGCTACTGAGCTTCCTAGAAGAGCCATAGATGTTGTTCTATAAGCACCAACCCTTAAAGCAGCGAACATCATAATAATTAATGCGATTACTACAAAATATTTTGAAATAATTAAAATTTCCATTACTATCCCACGTTTTTTATTAAATAATCTTAAAAAAGACTTTAAAAAAAAAGAATTATTCTAACATCTTTTTAATGTATTTTTCAAAAGGAATAACATCTTCTTTTTTTCTTGGAGAAATAGTAGCTACTTTAATAATTTTATTTTCAGAATCAAGATCCACAGATAAAGTTCCAGGAGTTAAAGAAATACTATTAGCTAAGATTGTTTGAGAAACTGGCCTTTCTAAAATAGTTTCAATATCCACAACCACAGGATCAATATTTCTTCCGATAACACCACTAAATGCAACAGAAACCGTTGCTTTTATAATTTCATAAATTAAATCAAAGAAATAAATAATTCCATAACTAATTCTTGTAAAAAACATTAAATAAGCTCCATCTCATCGATAAGTTAAGCCATTAAAATATGGCTAGTTAAATTATATAATTGTAATATTATTTATCATGATTATTTATTATAAATCTTTCCTATAAACCTGTGGGAAATAAAAAATTATTGCATAAATTAACAAAATAATTGCCGGAATTAAAATAATAAAATAGAAACATGATGAAAAACAGACAAATACAGACCAATCCGAATTTTTTATGAACTTTCCTAGAAGATAATGGGGAAAATAGCTTAATTCCGGCAGGAGTGAAAGAATCTAATACTATATGACTTAAAGTACCTAAAAATATAGCAAAAGCTAATTGCATATAATTAAAACCAGTCACGGGCAATAATAAAACAGAACATATAAACAAAGGTAAAAATAATAAGAATAATCTTTTATTTAAAAATAGAAACCCTAATAAAAGCACCATAAATGACATTAGATTATAATTATTTAAATTTGGAAATACAGTGAATTTAGTTATTAAATCAGATGCCAAAATTAAGATTAAACTTAAGGTTGCAGTTAAAGTAAATATGCCGAAAATAGAATGTGTGAAACTTCTATGTTCTGAAAAAAAGAACACAACACCTAGAAAAATAACAATCAAACCTAAATAATAAGGCAGATTTAAAATATAAAGAACAATGAACAATACTAATCCTAATATTATCATCTGATAAACTTTTTCTTTTCTAAATTTATGATCAAAATCTGGAAGATTAGCTCCGATAATTGTTAAACCTATAAGAATGGGATTTTGAAAAAACAACAATGATAATATTAAAGCAAAAACTGTGTGGCCTTTATATGAAGACAATAAAATCACCTTATATTATAAAATATAACTATTTTACTTATAAAAAGAATCTGCAAGAGCATTTGAAAAGTAATATCGTAAAAAAAAATCAAACTCCAAAATAATTAAGAAAACTTTTCATCTGCAATAAAGACCTTTCAACAGAACCTTCTCCAACACCACCAAAAGGAGAAACAACTTCCCCTGTAATAGCTGGAATCCCTTTAAGATTACATTCATCTTCAACAGCTCCTTTAAATGAAGAGCCTGCATTAATAAAATTAATATATTTACTTCCAATATCATGAAAAATATAATTAGCTATTAAAAAGCTCTCAGAAGTAGGATTTACTGATGAAAAAACTGCTTCGCATCCAGGATTACTGTTAATGGCTGTTGAATGAAAATCTCCAACAAAATCAATGTTTAAGTTTATAATTAGGTTTAAAATCTTATTAGATAAAGAACCATTAATATGGGCTGATCTGTTTAAATCAGCTTCATCAAAATATCTTATATTCATCATTGTAGATGATGGGGCTGCAAAAGGTATAAAATAAATAGTATTATCTAATCTTTTAGTTGAAAATTCATTTAAAAGTAATAAATTAGCTAATTGAGAAGGCAATTCATTTCCATGAATCCCTGATAAAATTAAAATCTTACTACCTTTATTTCCAATTTTAAAAATAGGAGTTCCATAAACTGATTTTTCTAAAATAAATATATTTAAAGGATTTAAATCTATGTGATTGAAAATATTTTTATTTCTTGAAATATAGCCTCCGGAATCATTAGAAACATAGGAGTATTCTAAATCATCAAAGCCTTCAACATTCTTGAATAACATTACATTAAATATTATATAAATGAGTATATTTATAATTGTATTATTGGATGGGATTTATGTGAGGAAATATATTAAAAGACTAATAGCTCTTGTTGGTGAAGAAAGAAAAGCTGAAATGAACTTAATGATAAATGAAATAAAGCATTTATCCCCTGCTAAACGAGAAAAAATAGGTCGTGCCATTAATAAGGTTAAAGGAAAGAATCTTGGAAAAGAATTAGGATTTAACATAATACAATATGGAAGAAAAGAGCTTATAGATACAGAAATCAATGTAGGAGATATTGTATTGATAAGTGTAGGAAATCCTTTAAAAAGTGATTTGACAGGAACGGTAACTGAAAAAGGCAGAAGATTTATAAAAGTTGCAATTGAAAACGTTCCAAGATGGGCCTTAAAAAAGAATGTGAGAATAGATTTATATGCAAACGATGTTACCTATAGAAGAATGGAAGACAACCTCAATAATCTATCAATTAAAGGAAAAGATGCATTAGAATACAGTTTACATAAACGAAATCCTCAAAAAGAAAATGAAGAAATATTAAATGAACAGCTACACCTTATTGATAAATCATTAAATGAATCTCAAAAAATTGCTGTTAAAAGAGCCCTTGCTTCACCAAATTTCTTTTTAATCCATGGACCGTTTGGAACAGGTAAAACAAGAACATTAATAGAATTAATTAATCAGGAACATTACTCAGGTTCAAAAATACTTGCAACAGCAGAAAGCAATAATGCAATCGACAATATTCTTGAAAGATTATCCAAAAGCAATAGTCAAATCAATCTAACAAGATTAGGACACCCTCAGAGAGTAGATAAGGAAAATATCAAATTCACATTAGCTTATAAAGTTGAAAATCATTTATTAAGTGAAAGAATAGAAAATATTAGAACTGAAATTGATGAACTAACAGAAAAACGAAACGAATTCAAAAAGCCATCACCCCAATATAGAAGAGGATATAGCGATACACAAATCTACCGTATGGGCATGAATAATAAGGGCGGTCGGGGAATAAGTCCGAAAATAATGAAATCAATGGCTAATTGGATAGCTATAAATAAAAATATTGATGAACTTATAAATGAAATTAACCAGGTTGAAAAAACCATTGTTAGAGAAATTATTAGAGACAGTGATGTTATTCTATCTACAAACTCTTCAGCTGCTCTTGAATCAATTGAAAATATTGAATTTGATACCGCAATAATTGATGAAGCATCACAGGCCACTATCCCTAATATTTTAATTCCAATAGCTAAAGCCAATAAATTCATACTTGCAGGAGACCATAAACAGCTTCCTCCAACAATAATAAGTAAAAAAGCACAGGGTTTAGAAAATACTCTGTTCGAGAAATTAATTGATAAATATCCGGATAAATCAACCCTTTTAAATATTCAGTATCGAATGAATAATTTATTGATGGAATTTCCAAATATTGAATTTTATAATTCTAAATTAAATAGTGCAGATAATGTAGAAAACATTTTAATTACTGATATTATTGAAAAAGGTAAAGATTCTGACAGCAAATATAATAAAATAGAAAATCAACTAATATCTCCAGAAATGCCTTTGGTTTTTATAGATACATCAGAAGTTGAAGAAAATGAAGAAAAACAATTGAAAGATTCAAAATCAATTATTAACAGAAAAGAAGCTAAAATTACTTCAAAAATAGCTGAATTTTATCAGAAATTAGGAGTTAATGACAAAGATATTGGAATAATAAGTCCCTATGCAGATCAAGTAAATCTTATTAAAAATAATACGGATATAGAAGTGAAAACTGTTGATGGTTTTCAGGGTCGTGAAAAAGAGATAATTATAATTTCAACTGTTAGAAGTAATGAACAGGGAAAAATCGGTTTTTTAAATGATTTGAGAAGATTGAATGTTGCACTTACAAGAGCTAAGAGAAAATTGGTCATAATTGGAAATAAAGAAACATTGAAAGTTAATTCAACATATGAACATTTAATTAACTATACTATTGAAAATAACTCTCTGATTTCAATTAAATAATATTATATTTAAGAATAGAAAAACAAATCTTTAAATAATATTAGCAATAATTAAATACTAAGATTAAAATAAATTCAATTATATTTTAATCTACATCCAATTAGGTGGAATTATCCTCTATATAAGAATTATAAACTACTATTAATTTCACCTAATTAGGCCTTTAACTTATTTATTAATAAAAAACCCTCAAATGGTTTAAAACTAAACTTTAAAATTAATATCAAAACTTATTTTAATAAAATTACATCACTTCTTTTTTATAAGCTAGAATTCATAATTATTTATAAATAATATTAAAAACAAAAAATCAAATGTATCTTAAATAAAATATATTAATTGGTGAATAAAATGGATAAAGTCGTTCTTGCATTCAGTGGTGGATTAGATACCTCTGTATGTGTTAAATTATTACAAGAAGATTATAATGTAGAAGTTATTACCGCATGTGTAGATGTAGGCCAAGGCGAAGAAGAAATTGAAAAAGCTGAAAATATGGCAAAACAAATTGGAAGTGCTAAACACTACACAATAGATGCAAAAGAAGAATTTGCAAATGAATACATTGCAAGAGGAATAAAAGCAAATGCAGAATATGAAGGATATCCTCTAAGTACTGCTCTTGCAAGACCATTAATTGCTCAAAAAATCATTGAAATAGCTGAAAAAGAAGGAGCAAAAGCTATTGCTCACGGATGTACTGGAAAAGGAAATGATCAATTTAGATTTGAAGCAGTAATTTTAGCTATGTCTGATTTTGATATAATTGCACCAATTCGTGAATTAAACCTTACAAGAACTGAAGAACAAGAATACGCTGCATCAAAAGGAATAAAAC
>CAYPJH010000118.1:0-2793 GCA_964411035.1 uncultured Methanobrevibacter sp.
TGTTTATCATGGGACTAAAATATAGGTGGATTCCCACTGTAGCCAATGTAATTAAATCCAGGCACATGCATTCATCTTTAAAACCTCCCATTATATGAATATCATTAGTAGATAGTGGGATGGATTCTTCATCCACATAGCTGGATGTACTAAAGTTAGATCTGGGAAATAAGTCCAATAAATTTTTCCATAGACTCCACTCACCTGGCAACTCAACAGAACCAGCATAGCCATTGTGGTTGAGACTTATTACCTCCTTGTTGTTGAACTATCTGCTCAGCCTGAAAGGCCAGGCCCTTCAGTTGTCTCATCAATGACAGGTTGGGTTTTCTGGAAATATAGAGGCATAGCCTTTACCCTATGTTATTACTAAATCTGGTTTATTCTAGTGCTCCATGTGTCACTCAGTAGGAGTGAGACTTTTAATATCACAATTTTGAAACTTTTCAAAATAATTGTGAGATTTAGTGGGGTTATATGGGATTTTGTTTCCCCCTTTTTATTTTTAAAATTGTAGAAAAAAGTTGATATTAGCTGGAGCACCATTAGCTTTAGTGAATGGCCCAGCACTGTACAAGTACTTAAACAGCAAGAAGTGACAATACATATTTTTATTTGGCCAGGAAAATTAGCAAGAGTGACCTGTGATGCAAGGGAGGATTGTTAAAGTCCATGCTGTCAAGCTAAAGAGGGCACCACAGCAACAGGAGGCCTAGATTTTTGTTGTTTTGTTTGTTTTTATGAGTCTTATGATTTCCCTTTGTCTCTACTAATGGGCTAAGCAATAAAAGTATAAACTGGGGCCAGTATAGATACTAAAATACAGTACTACAACTTGTTTGTCTTATAAGTAATCACCTTATTATTATAAATTACCTTCAGTTGTTACATTAAAATTGGTACTTGCATAAGGCTTTATGAGATAATAGTTTTAAAACTTGTAAGGATAATACATTATAAAACTAATAAGAGTAAAAGATTTAATTTTATAATAGTTATAAATTAAGGAATATAATTTTTATAATTTGAAACATTTACTTATTTATATATAGTGTTTTTGCTTACTTTAGGAATATAGTAATCTTTATAACAAAAGCCTATCTTCTGAATTTAATTTTAAATAAACTTGAATAATTGTCTTAACTTGGAACGAGATGAAAGAATTTTAACTTAGGTATGGTGGCCACTTGTTCAATCTTAGGTAAGATGTTTTGATTTTGAAACTAATCTTAATTTTTTACTTGAATATTATTTTATAAAAAATTATACATAATTTTAAAATTAATATTAATTAGTGAACCTAATTTATCATTATATATGAAACATGAAACAGACAAGGTAAGAGAGCTTTTAATTCCCTCTTAAGGCAAAGAGGCACAACATTTTAAAACTTTAAATAAGTGAGGCTCTCTTTGTTGACTTTTAGAAATATATTTAATTTGACTTCTCAGGAGAACATAAAATTTTATAACATTTCTCAGTAGTCATCATGAACCATAGAGTGAAGCTGCATGTAGAGGTATCCCATCGGCTTATAGGAGGGTGCAGTTGGCTGAGCGAGGAGGCCAGTGGTGATACCCTGTCTTTCATCCATAACGAGGTGGAAAGGGTGTTTAGGGTTAGGAAGAGAGAGTGCAAGAATATGTAAGAGCATTCCTGAGCTTGCAAAAGGAATTGGCTACTAGCTTAGGGGAGGTGAGGGTCCAATGAGGGGTCTCCTTAGTGGCCTTGTATAAGGGGTTGGTAAGAAGTGCAAATGCCTGAAAAAGTCTGCCAGACCCAGGAAGGAGAGGATGTAGTCCACTGTTTTGGGTGGTTGTAGGTCATGGAGAGCTTGAATTCTGGCTGATGTCAGGCTTTTAGAGGTTGAAGTGAGAAGTGTACCTAAATAGTTAACTGAAGAGGTAGTAAGCTGGGCTTTGGCTGGAGAGGCCCAATAGTCCAGGGACCCCAGGAAATTGAGGAGCTGAGCAGTGTGAGTTCACAAGCCTTGAATGATGAACCGCATAGAAGGTCATTCACATATTGTAAGAGTGTGCTGCCCCCTAAGTCACAAGCAGTTAGATCCCATGCCAAGCCTTGCCCAAAGAGATAGGGACTGTCCCTGAAGCCTTGGGGTAGGACTTTCCATGTCAGCTGATGAGACCTAAAGGATGTAGGGTCTTCCCATGTGAAGGCAAAGAGCTAATAAGAGTCAGGATGGAGGGACACTATAAAGAAGGCATCTTTAAGATCCAGGACAATAAAGTGAGTGCTCAAAGGGGGGACATGAGAAAGAAGAGTGTCAGGGTTGGGAACCACCAGGTGGATGGGAATAACTGTCTCTTTAGTTAGGCGGAGATTCTGAACTAAGCGATAGGTTCCTGAGGGTTTGCATCCTGGCAATATGGGAGTGTTGCAGGGGGAGTCAGTAGGAAAGCAGGGTCTCTGGGCAAGTAAGCAGTCTATAATGGGTTTAAATTGCTCCCTATAGGTTTTGGAGATGGGAAATGGGGACATAAAGGAAGTTTAGTTTGCAGTTTCAGCTAAATATGTACTGGCTTGTGGTGGGAGGCTATGACCGGCTTGAAGATGTCCCAGTCCTGGAGATTGACTAGATCAGGGGACGATGGCACAGTAGATACTGTCTGGTTATTAGAGAGGGTAAAGATTAGAGGCAGAAGGACATGGGTGGTAGTATTCTTTGGATGGATTTTGGACCGTGGCTCCTAATAATTGGAGAACATCTCTGCCTAGGAGAGGAATCGGACAGGATGGAAGGACTAGAAAAGTCAGATGAAGGCACTCAGCTTC
>CAYPJH010000119.1:0-4176 GCA_964411035.1 uncultured Methanobrevibacter sp.
GCATTGTGTGTTAAAGATAATAAAATTAAGTTAAATCAATTATTTAAGGAATATGAAAAAAGAGGGGTCTATTTGGATAAATATTCTAAAGAAGAAGTTGTTAACTTTTTAACAAAATTGAATTTGATTGATAAAAAAAGTGATAGTGGAGATGCTCAATATGTCAAACCAGTTCTATGATTACCTTTCTAATAAGTTATTAGATTATTTTAAAGAAAATAAAATTTTAAATGGTGAAAGATTTTTCATTAGCTTAGATGAAGATGAACAAGTGATATCTTTTTATGAAAGCTTAAAAAAGATTGGAAACACTAAACTAGCTTGTTCTGATTTTTCTTACACTCATAAGAAATCCAATGAAAAATATGATACATTTGCTATAAAAATTAATGATATTAATTTAGTAGTTTCTGAAAGCTTAAGTATAAATGTTGACTATTTGGTTACTTTAAGAAACCAAGTTGCTTCTCAACAGGGGGATTGGGAAAACACTGCTTTATTAGTTATTTGTATAGAAGGTATTGATAGTATTAATAAAGGTATGAGGGACTTGCAAAAAGAAGGAATGCCATTAAGCATCAAATCAATATCTGATAAATTAGAAGATGAAATCAATCATTCAAAGTTAAATCCAGCAGATCAACAAATTACAAAATTTTCTTTAAAAATTCTGGAAGATGATTTATTCCAAACCACATTCTGGGATTATGAAACTATTTTATCAATTATAAATAAAGGATACATTGATGATGAAGATCTTATAGAATTTAATCTTTTTAAAGATGAACAACTAGACTCATATCCACCTACAGTAAGAGATAACCGATTAAAAGAAAATTATGATACTTTCATTGAAGTAAAAAAGTTTTCACAATATGATGATAAAAAAGAGAAACTTGAAAAGATGTTTTCAAGTGCGGGAGTATCCAGATTATCTAGAGATGATTGGTATACTGCCGATTGGAAATCTGTTAAAAAATATAAGGATGATTATATCAATCAACAAAAACCGTTAAATTATATTGAAAATACAGAAAAAATTTCTGAAAATGGATTGATATATTGGGAAAGACCTGATTCTTTCACTAAAACTGGAAAAAGAAAACGTAATATCATTGTATTCAATACTAATTTATCTTCAGAAGTTTCTTTAAAATTTACTTTTGATCAAAATTTAAACAATGATTATGTAGGAAAAAGATCAAAAAATATCACAAATGCTAGAGGAAAATCTCTTTCTGTTAAATTTGATGTAAATCAAAACGAACCAACTTTCAAATTCATCAGATATACTCATAAGAATGAAAGTAGCTCTGATTTTACATTCAGAATAGCTGTTTTAAATGTTAAACCTGAGATAATTGATACAATCAAATCAAGATATGTCGTAAATGCTTCAAATAAAAAAATCAAAATTATAAATGAGGAATATAGCCCTGAAATCGAATTTGGATTAAATTCATTTACTAATAAAACAGAGAAGTTCATACAGGAAGAAGACGAAAAAGTTTATTTGTATGATGATGAATCTATTATTATTTCTGAACAGTCCCCTGCTTGGGAAAACGGAGAATTAACTTTTATTCTAGATTATCATAATAATATTATTCCGTTTCTAGTTAAAGAAAAAGATAAAAAAAGTCGGCCTGTGAAATCATATGTTTTATGGAATCTTAAAAGAAAAAACATGGATAATTTCATTTATAATGGTGTAAAAGTTATTCAGGATGTAACCAGTTTTAATCTTATGGATGAATTTAAGGATTTCTTAAAAATGGAACGGGAAATTATCCAGAATGAAATTTTTTATGCAAAAAGGGATATTGACGGTTCGTTAAGAAAAATTAATACTTCATTAAGTGAGGATCTGGAAAATGCTTATCTGGACATAATTAAATATTATCAAACCTTCGACGATTCACCTGAAGACAATTTACCAAGTTTAGTTTATTTAAATGATGAATTGAAAGAATTATATGGAAAATTTCTAGAAGTATTCAATAATGAAATATCTGAAATTGAAGAAGGTTCTATTCTAGCCGATTTTAAAAATAAAAAGGATTTGATTAAACTGGGCCGTGTTGAAACAGACACTAAAATAATGTACTCCCCATTGTCTCCTTTAAATATTGCTTACCAATTGGAAATTTCTAATCAATGCAAAAACGAGGATTTGCCTGTTAATATGATTAAAAGATTAGTTCCAAATAATTTGATTCCATACATATGTTCAGATGATGGAAAAGAGTTATTTAGACCTATCTATCAGGAAGAAGCTCACGAATGGTTAATTTATGAAAAAAGTGAAGAAGTTTCAATCGGAACAACAAATATATTTATTTCCAATGTAGTAACAGAGAAATTAAATCAGTTTGTAAAGCATTTCAATTATCTATTCAGTTTTAACAATTCATCTCCTATAAAGATTAATTTAATTAATATCCAAGATGATCGGGAAGTTGTAAAAGGAATATTTAATTTCATCAGAGAAAGATTGCCTGATAACACAAGAACAAAGAAAGTCATTCCAGTTGAAATAAATATTTATAATAATGCTGAAAAAAGCTATTTTGATAATCTATTTAATTGTCAATCTGAAAATCAATTGCTGGAAGAATTTGGAATCAAAAATCTCAAAACCGATGTTTTTGACGCTATTGATATTATTCATATGATTCAGAATAACATTTCATATTACAAACATCCATTGAAAAAAGAAGAATATGAATATGCTCATCTTTCATTTTATAAAGTCAAATCCCATATTGATACTGCTAATGACAATATGAAAAATATTGACACAGGTTTGTCATTAAATGGTTTGTTGTCCTCTGTTACATCAACTATAAAACATTCAGAGTATAGAACAGGTTTTGGAACCAAAAATATTTTAAATAAGAAAAATCCGCTTATCCAGACAGTTATCAACTTAAATGAACTGGTTGAAAATAGCAGAAATTTCGGTAAAAACAAATATCAAAAGGACACTTCTCTTGTTACAACTGTAGAGTTGGAGGAAGACAACATTGATGAATTGTATGAAAAATCTCATTGGGTTACATTTATCGAACCTACATTTGGAATTGAATATTTTGAGAATGATGATGAGTTGATTATTATCCATTTCAGCGACCAGTACAGTTCATCAAATAAATACGATACCATTACTGTAACAAATAAGTCAACCCAATATGAAGAGATAATTAAGGATTTCCTTTATTCCAAGAATATTAAAGTAAGTGATAATGAATTATATGATGTAATTAAATTATTCAATTCCATTAACGGAGAGTGGTTGCTTAGAGTAATTTCCAATTCTGGCCAATACGACCGTGAAAAATTAAGCATAATTTCAACTATCAAATATTGTTTGGCTATTTTGGATCATGATGATATTGTTTGGATTCCGGTTTCTATGGAAGAAATATTGAGAATGGCTAAAAATGTAAAACTGGATAAGAATAATGGGCCTCTTGATTCAAATTTAATTAAGGGAGATCATATTGATGATTTAATATTTGTTGGTGTTAAATTCAATGAACATAATAAAATAGAAATTATATTCTATCCTATTGAAGTAAAAATTGGATTAAATCCGTCTTCAACTATTAAAAAAGGCAAAAATCAGTTAGACAATACTTATAAACTTTTAAAAACCCAATTACAAAAAATCAATCTTGAAGATTCTGAATTCAAAAACAAATTCTTCAGAAACTTCTTTATTCAAATATTATTGTCAAATGAACAAAAATTAGTGACAAATCATATCTGGGATGATAAATGTTTAAATAAGATTGAAAACTTCAAAGCAGAGCTTTTAAATGATGAATTTGATGTTAGTTATGGTTTAGAGAAATATATTGGTATTGGCTCATTAGTTTCATTTAAAAAAGATTCATCCCATATTTCTATCAATATGGATGCTAATAAACAGGTAATTGAATTGCCCGAATATTCTGCTTATTATGGTTTGGCTACTCCAATAGAAAAGATACATCATGAAATTCAGTCAGATAATACAGATATTCCTGCTGAAAAACTATTATCTAATTTGGATATAAATGCTAATGAAGAAGAACCTGTTGATATTACGGGAAATGGAGATGGAGAAAACACTGGTTCAGATACTGAAAACGAAACTACAGGAAATAGAGATGGAGAAAACACTGGTTCAGA
>CAYPJH010000120.1:0-7345 GCA_964411035.1 uncultured Methanobrevibacter sp.
GCCAGAGGACAACGTGTCAGCACCTACCCGATGGCAGAAAACGGCCAACTCGGGCCAAAACAATCGCGACCGGGGCAACGGGGAACAGTTCACTCAGCACTGCCGCCTTCCCTGAACAGAGTCGCGGTCAGCGCACCGCGAAATCGAGCCCATCCCCGAGATCCAGAGCCCCTAGGGACAACTGGTCGACCCTCGTGGACGAAGGCGAAAACAAGAGACGGGGACCACCGTCCCCAACGAGCAGGACCGGGGGGCGGCCGGGGAACACGCTAAGGCGACCCACCACCGAAGGACGCCGGGCATAGCCATCAGGACCCCAAAGAGGGAATGCGGCAAGGCCGGGCAAGCACACCCCTCTGGCCCGCCCGGCGCAGCCCCGCGGCCAAAACCCGTGAGAGAGAGGGAGAGGCAGCGGGAGAAAAATAACACAGGAGTCCCGGCGACCGACCCAGACGGGGCCAAGCGAAGCCCGTGGCGGCGAAGGAACCGCTCAGACTGCCACCCGAGGCGCCCGCGGCCCGGACCGAGCAGGGAGAGAAGACAACCGACACACACACTGAGCCTGCCGGTCCAATATACCGCCAACGGGCCACAACGGCCCAGCCCAGCGCGACCGAGACAGTTCCGCTGGCGCCGCCCAACTCCTGGAACTCTGTCTCGGCCACCGCCACCGAATATCACGCCTTGGCGACTTCCGATGATCAGACGCTCCTATAAAAGCGGCCACCAGGTGGAGCTCGACAACCGTCAACCAAATCAGGCGGAAGGGACGCGGAACCTCGGGCGGCGTCAGCGGGATCCGCTCCGCAGGGGTCGTAGAAAGTCACCGGACACATCCCACCAGCCGGGTCGCCCCGCCAGGGCCCCCCACAGCGGCGGGCGCGAGACGCAGGCAGATCGGCCCAGCACCCCTAGAGAATCCGGCCGGGGACACGGGCGGTGTGGGACTTCAAAACCGAAACCACCACGGTGAAGCCACTATCAGACGGGCAGATTGCTAGGCCACGGTCGGATCCATCCACAGAATGGAGGAATTGACAGAAACGTGTAAAAACCCGTTGAAATCGGTTGCTTGGGAATTTGATCTGCTGGTCTTTGGGCTTGGTGTTTCCGCCTGTTTCTGTACCAAAAACAAACAAACAAAAAAAAAACCGGAAGATGAACAGCCTCTGAGAATCCTTCCTCCTCTGTGTCTGTGGTTCAGTGCCAGAGGGCCGGCCTAGCACATAGGAGGCACTGGGTTTGAGCCTTAGCGCGGCATACAAAAAGGAACACAGTCAAGAGAAGGCGTGCTGTCCGCCTACAACTACTCTAAAAAAGAAAAAAAGGAAAAAAAAAGAATACTGACCATAATAGGAAAAAGGATCCTTCCTTGTGGAGTTCTATTTTGTCTGGCCACATTTTATACATGTATATATAAACATTTCTTTGTTTCTTAAGAGAGAGTGAGAGAGAATTTTAATATTTACTTTTTAGTTTCCGGCGGACACAACATCTTTGTTTGTATGGGGCGCTGAGGACCGAACCCGGGCCGCACGCAACCAGGCGAGTGCGCTGCCGCTTGAGCCACATCCCCAGCCCCTTTTTTAACTTTTACTTATTTTTCTTTTTTAAAGACAAAGAGAAGGAGGGAGAGGGAGGGAGGGAGGGAGGGAGAGAGAGAGAATTTTTTAATGTTTATTTTTCAGTATTCAGTGGGCACAACATCTTTATTTTATTTTATGTGGTGCTGAGTATCGAACCCAGCGCCCCGCGCATGCCAGGGGAGCGCGTTACCACTTGAGCCTCATTTCCAGCCCATTAATTCTTATCTGTATTTGTGTTTTTATTTACCTATTTTTTTTTTTTCATCTTGTGAAAACAGATCAACTTTAATTTCAGCACCTGAAGCTATCCAAGGGTATGCTCTATAAAGGTCATGGGACTGTTGTACACATTCAATAAAGTGACAACTGTGCCATACCACTTAGTATCTCACAATCAGGAACATACTTTTGAATTGTTTAAACAGAACCCACAGAATTAAAACAAAATCAGAAGCCATCCACGGTTATACTAATTGTCAATTACAAGTTTTACAATTAATACTTGATATAACGGTCAATATATAGCAGAGAATATTGAAATGATTTCGGAGTCTCATCCAGTTGTATTCGATTGGGAAGGTTTCTTGAATGGGGATAAAACTGGCCAAAGATAGATACAACCAGGATCAGACCAGCAAGTGAAAGTTCTACCACAGTTTCTGTAGTTTCCACTTTTTTTTCTTTGTCAGTTAAAAGTGAACAGTGAGAATTAAATACTTATCTTTACATATACACAAGGTATGCTGTGAAGCATGCTTGCTTACAAACATATAAAAATACTTGTTAAATAGTTCAATAAGAAAATGATGTATAGAAGTATACAGCAAAAACATTAACCATCTCTGACTCTGGAAAGCTCAATTCCATATTTTTTATTACAGCAAACAAAAACAACTTTAGTTTTTTTTTGAATGCCTTAAACCTGAAATACTTGAAAAGGAAGACAGACAGAAATCATTCATTCTTATCCTTAGCATGGCTGTGAAAGAGTTAAATTAAGAAGCCAAGTACACATTGAGATGCCCAAGTCCAGAATGAGTCCAAATATTTGGCCACATAGAACACTATCATCTTCAAGAGGAGGAGTCATAACAGGCTTGATAAGCAGTTTTTTTTGTTTTTTTTTTTTTTTAAAGAGAGAATTTTTTAATATTTATGTTTTAGTTTTCGGCGGACACAACATCTTTCTATGTGGTGCTGAGGATGGAACCCGGGCCGCACGCATGCCAGGCGAGCGCGCTACCACTTGAGCCACATCCCCAGCCCCGAGAAGCAGGTTTTAATCCATAAATACAATAGGTATTTTGGGATTTTGGCCACTGGGAAACAAAAGCTGTAGTATCAAGAAAGGTCTGATATGTCTCAATTTTGTAGACTCCATTCAGTGTATTTAAGGTTATCTAAGGTTGACATCAAAATCTTTAAAGATAGGCAGAAAATTCATATTAAAAAAAAAAAAAAAAACCCTCCTGTGGAGGTTAGAATAACAGTAGGTAATATGATTCCAGAAGTTAAAAATTATTTCACAACCTAAAACTTCAGTTTAGCAAACAGCTTAGGTTCCACAACTGATTCATCCCTATTAAGATGTAAGCCCTTACAAGAAGAATATGTCTGTATATGTAGACATGTATTTAGAAAGAATCAGATCATCTTTGAAGCAGCCTTAGTGTTTCCTTTAAATTGGTCTGGAAAGGATTAGCCGGCTTCTTGGTCTAAGGCTAACACGGTGGTGATCATTTGTCTAAGGCTAGAAAGGTACCAACATGATGTAAACCATCAGGAGAGGAGGAGGAGATGAGGGCTTTTCCTGGGAGTTGGTAGCTAAAATTCAAGGGATTCTTAGAAAATGACACAATGGCAGCCTTTCTTGTCTTTTTCTTTCCGAGTTGGTTCCGGTGAAGGAGGACATTCTTGCTCTTGAAATTTCCTTATAACCCGGACAAGTTCATGAAAGGCTTGATCTACATTCATCCTCATCTTTGCTGATGCCTCCATGTATGTTACTTTAAGTTGCCATGCTAACTGCTGTCCTTCCTCCTGTGTAACCTGTCTTTGATGATCCAGGTCTGCTTTATTACCAATTAAAATCATTGGAAACTCATCACGATCCTTTACTCTGAGAATCTGTCTTTGAAACTTATAGATTTCTTCAAAACTGCGGAGCCCAGCCGGGCCGTGCCGCGCCGAGCCGCGCCGAGCCTCCGCCGCCCGCCCTAGGCCCGGCTTCGGGGACGTGTGCGGACGGGCGGGGGTCCCGAGCGCCGGGAGCTGCCAGGAAGGACTCTCGGCGCGGCAGCAAGCCCCGGGGCTGACTTGGTGCCGCCCGAGGCGCAGAGAAGCCGACTGAGCGCAGGGGTCAGGGGCTGCAGCGGCCGGGGACCCGCTCCTCTAAGCTTCTCCGCAGCGCCTGCGGAACGCAGCCTCCAGCGCCGCTACAAATGGCCGTCTATGTACCTATTTATTTACCTGAGTTTTTTGTTGTTGTTTTTTGAGCATTTTCTTAAACCGCAAGTCATTTTCCATTGGGTCACAGAGCCAAATTTTACGTTTAGGCACTTGGTAATAAGAAGCTATAACAGGGCTCTAAGAGCGGTTGCCTTGGCTAAAAAGCGTGGGCCCTTGTCCCAGAGCGAAACAACAACAACAACAACAACAACAACAACAACAACGGGGGAGGGGGGGGACAAAAAGCAAAAAAAAAAAAAAAAAAAAAACAAAAAAAAAACCCCCCCGGGGGTTGGGGGGGCACAAAACGTAAAAAAAAAAAAAAAAAAAAAAGAATCAAACAAATAATCCAACCAATCCATGGGCCAAGGACCTGAACAGATACTTCTCAGAAGTGGATTAAGACGCTCCTATAAAAGCGGCCACCAGGGGGAGCTCGAAAACCGTCAACAAAATCAGGCGGAAGAGACGCGGAACCTCGGTCGGTGTCAGCGAGATCCGCTTAGCAGGGGTCGTAGAAAGTCACCTGGACACGTCCGGCCAGCTGCCCCCCCCCCCCGCGCCGGGGTCCCCCGCAGCAGCAGGAGGCGCCGGCCGTCTGCCCAGCACCCCTAGAGAATCCGGCGGTGTGGGACTTCAAAACCGAAACCACCACGGTGAAGCCACAATTAGTCAGGCCGACTGATAGGCCACGGTTGGATCCATCCAGACTATGTAGGAATTGACGGAAACATGTAAAAATCAGTGTGAAATGGGTTGCTTGGGAATTTGATCTGCTTGTCTTTGGGCTTTGTGTTTCCTGCTTTTTCTGTACAAAAAAAAAAAAAAAAAAAAATTGGAAGATGACCAGCCTCTGAGAATCCTTTCTTGTCTAGGGGCTGTCTGTGTCTTTGGGTCAGTGGCAGAGGACCGGCCTAGCACAGAGTTTGAGCCTTAGCACGCCATACAAAAAGGAACAAATCGAAAGAAGGTGTGCTGTCCACCGACAACGTACTACGAAACAGAAAAAAAAAAAAAAAAAAGAATACAAATCATAAAAGGAAAAATGATACATCCTGTGGGAGTTCTATTATGTCTGGTTGGCCAATTTATGTTTTTCATTCTTTTTTTATATTTTTTTTTTTTGGCCATTTTTTTTTTTTATTTTTTTTTTTTTTTTTTTTTTTTTTTTTTTGTATTTTTATTTTTATTGATCTATCAATATCACGGAGCCAAATTTTACATTTAGGCACTTGGTAATAAGAAGCTGTAACAGGGCTCTAAGTGAGGCTGCCTTGGCTAAAAAGCATGGTCTGTTGCCCTAGACTGAAACACCACATGCTCTGGGATAAATAAAGCTGGAGAAAGCTTGCCATCTCTACCTTCATTTTCATCTGTGTGCACATATTACGCACTGTTTCATCTAAGAAGTAGCAGTGCAACCAATATCTATCAGCCCTAAATGGACCCAACCCCTGCCCTCCCCAGCCACACAGGAGACCACAGTCTGAGCAAGAGCACTTCATGGTGTTGTCAGTCTGGTGTTGTGGCTCAATGGTACAGCACTTACCAAGTACGTATGAGGCACAGGGTTCAATCCCAGCACCACATTAAAATCATCATCATCACCTAAATAAACAAAATAAACATATGTATTTATTTATCTGTTTATTTATTGGAGGAGGCCTGTAACCAGGGATTGAACTCAGTGGCACTCACTGACTACTGAGCCACATCCCCTAGCCCTACCTATCTAGTATGTTACTTAGAGACAGGGTCTCACTGAGTTGCTTAGTGTCTCACTTTTGCTGAGGGTGGCTTTAAACTCTCGATCCTCCTGCCTCGGCTGTGTGTGTGTGTGTGTGTGTGTGTGTGTGTGTGTGTGAGAGAGAGAGAGAGAGAGAGAGAGAGAGAGAGAGAGAGAGAAGCGTGTCTGGGATGACAGGCATAGGCCACTGTACCCAGTCACTTATTTATTTTATTTTCAGTATGACTTCAAGGTACACACAAGACAATCACTGCCAGGCGTAGGAGGAACATAGCACATTGATAAACAGTCAGATCTTTGAGGAAGCATTAAACAATCTTAAGGTAGTGTGCAAGTCTTTCAATAACCTCAAAATACGTACATGAGGGTTGGGATTGTAGCTCAGTGGTAGAGTGCTTGCCTTGCATTCGTGAGGCCCTGGGTTCAATCCTCAGCACCACATAAAAATAAATAAATAAAAATAAAGATATTGTGTCCATCTACAGCTGAAAAATAAATAAGTAAATAAATGGATGAATAAATAAATAAATAAATACCTACATGAAAACCAGAGAGAATTAAAAGAAAAGATGGATAAATCTATTATGGCAAAGAGGCGAGAACACTCATCCCTTAGCAGCTGACGACTTAGGCCATAAATAAATAATCAGTAACAAAGGACAGCAGAACTACATCACGAACAACCCACACCTAATGGGCATGTTCAGAACACTGCAAGGCCACCACCACACAGCAGACATTCTTTTAAAGCGAATACGGAATGTTTACCAAAGTTGACCATAGAATGGAACATAAACCAAATCTCCACAAAGTCTAAAAGATGAAATCACACCACAACTCTTCTCTGAACAACACAAAAGTAAGCTGGAGGTCGGGCATGTTGGCCACTGCCAGGAGTCATTTCAAGAACCGGATTAAACCCAAAGAAAGTATAAACCCGTAGATTCACAAATCTCAGGGAGAAATAGCAGCATCCATCTTTCACAAACTCTTGAGAGGGGCAGGTCAGGGGTCAAGGTGAGATTGAAATACCCCCAACAAAGTGTCAACTTTATCAAACCAGTAGCCTAGATAGAGCAGGTACTTGTACTATTCCTTCTCGGTGCCATTGTGGGTTTTTTTTTTTTTTTTTGGGCCGCATGCTTTGTGTTTACGAGGTTATCAAGTGACAGCTGAAAATCGGTATAGCGTATGTTGCAGTTTTCCAGCACAAGATTCAGCAAATCACCGTAGGCCACAAGCTCATTTGCTTTATTCAGCGCGTACAGAATTATAAACTGTATAAGTGTTGAGTTGTCTATTTCATGATTGTAGAGCATTTATTTCACCTCTTTTGCAGTACCAAATAGTCTTTGTTAGAACTATTTTAACATATAATCATTATAAAATCAAGCATAAAAGCGGAAATCTGAGTAAATGTTACAGTAAGAGCGTTACAGTTGTTGAACATATTACTCATATCCGCAGCCATATGTGTTCCATACCATGAAAAGTATTTTAATCTCGAAGCATCTGCACAAGTTACCTTAGTTCCTTGTATAATTACTCCGCCATCGTGGAGAGC
>CAYPJH010000121.1:0-1781 GCA_964411035.1 uncultured Methanobrevibacter sp.
AGTCGGAATTATTGGTGGAGTTTATCCTGCAATCAAAGCAGTTCGCCTACCTCCAACAGAAGCACTAAGATACGAATAGGTGGTATTATGAGCAATATTGTTGAAATTAAAGATTTAACTAAAAGCTATGAAAACGGAAACATCAAAGCTTTAAACGGGATTAATCTTACAATAGAAGATGGTGAGTTCGTATCTATTATCGGACCTTCAGGATCAGGAAAATCAACTCTTCTTAACATGTTGGGAGCTCTTGACACACCGGATTCTGGAGTAATCAGGGTTGCAGATTTTGATTTAGGATCCAGTAAAAAACTAAACGAATTCAGGTCAGATAAAATCGGATTTGTCTTTCAGCTTCATAATCTAATTCCTAACTTATCTGTTGTGGAAAATGTTGAAATTCCAATGTTTACCAAAAAATGGAATGCTAAAAAAATGCGTGAAAGAGCAATTCATCTTTTAGACATTGTCGGTCTTAAAGATAAAGCTAAAATACTTCCAAATAAATTATCTGGTGGGGAAAGGCAAAGAGTAGCTATAGCTCGTGCTCTTGCTAATGAACCATCAATTATATTGGCAGATGAACCAACAGGATCTTTAGATTCAAAAACTAGTAATAAGATTTTAAAACAGCTAAATAAACTTCATAAAGAAGAAAATGTAACTTTAATCATGGTTACTCATGATATGAATGTTGCAAAATTAGCTGATAGGGTCATTGAAGTATTGGACGGTCAGATAGTGTCTAATAGTGATGATTCTCTTTTAGATAGTGAAATTAAAATTTAATATTTTAAAGGAAACAATAACTTCTTTATTGAAGTTGGTTTCCATATCTTTTTTTTATATTAGATTATTTTATGAATCATACGAAGAGCATCTAATAAACCGTGACTGTATTCGATACAGCCAAAAGCAGTTCTAAAATCTTCTTTTTCAAGATAGTATTTAGAATCATTCATATAATCAACTGCTCTGTTGTAAACTTCTTTTTCTTCATTTTCAAATGTAATATTGGATACTTGGTTTAGATTTCTCTCTAATTTTTCAATATCTATTTTAATCTTTTCAGGACTTTCTAAATCTTTCATTTTAAAACCTTCCATACATGGATTACTCTTTGAACTACTGTAAAGTATGATATTATCACTAAAAATATTATGAAGTAAATAAAGTATTCTGCACCAGAAACTGCTCCAATCATTAGGATAATTAATCGAACTGCTCGCTCAGCAATGCCTACATTACATTCAACACCCTGCGATTCTGCTCTTGCTTTTACATAGCTTATTGTTAGGGCTGAATGAATTGCAAGCGCTCCAATAAACCAATCGCAGTAACCGCCAAAAATTATCCCGATGTAAATAATTCCATCACTTATTCGGTCTATTGTTGAGTCGAGAAAAGCTCCAAATTTTGTATTTCTTTTATGAAAACGTGCAATTGCCCCATCTACAACATCTAAAAATCCGCTTAAAAGAATGAAAAGAGCACCTATTAACAACATCTTCTGGCTAAATGCATATGCTGCAATTAAAGCAATAAAAGGAGATAATATTGTTACTATATTAGGATTTATATTCAGTCTTTTAGCAATTGGATTTAAAATTTTTGTTAAAAAAGGTCGTAGACTTCCAAGCATAATATATATAAAGAAGTTATTCATATATAATTTTTAGGTATTTCTATGAAATTATTAAAAACAGATTTAAATAATTTTGATAACTCAGTAATCAATGAAGCTATTGAGGTCATGGCAAACGGGGGGGTTATTTTATACC
>CAYPJH010000122.1:0-2639 GCA_964411035.1 uncultured Methanobrevibacter sp.
CTTCTCTTTTTTCCAAACCATACAAAACAATTATATAAAATAACAAATTTATTATCTATTAGTAATATAAAAATGGTGATTAATATGCTTGGTGAAAAGGAACTTATTAAGTTGTTCCCTGATTTTAAAGATTTAGTACAACCTTCTGGAATTGATTTAGCTTTGGATAAAATATTCATCCAGAAAAGTGAAGGCTCTTTGATTGATAATGAAAAAAATCTTCCAGAAATTGAAGAATTGGAAGGTCCTATTTTTACCCTTAAACCACATACTGCATATCTGGCCAGTATTGATAGGAAAATTAAAATTCCAAAAGGATATTCCATGCTTTATCTTCCAAGGTCTACCCTTTTAAGATCTTTTGTATCTGTTCAAACAGCTGTTGGGGATCCTGGATTTTTCGGCACTTTAATGTTTATGGTTTATAATCATGGAGATTATGAATTTAAAATTAAAAAAGGAGATAGGATAGCTCAGGGAGTTGTTTTTGAAGTTGAAGGATCAGGAGAATACAGTGGTTCTTATCAGGAGGAGGAATAATGAATGCCGCACATAAGCTAGTTGAAATTTTAGAAGAAAATGGTGTGGAGTATATTTTCGGCATTCCAGGTGAACAAATTCTTCCTTTTTATGTTGCTCTTCAAAAATCATCTATTAAACATATTTTGATGAGACATGAACTGGCAGCAGCTCATGCGGCTGATGCTTATTCAAGAAGCACAGGTAAAATCGGTGTCTGTATTTCAACTGCAGGCCCTGGAGCTTTAAACCTTGTTATGGGGGTAGCTACTGCATATAAGGATAGGGTTTCAATGCTTGTAATAACTGGTGATAACACAACTGATACGAAGTACGGTCATGAATTCCAGTCATTTCCATTAAAAGATGTTTTTGAAAATATTACAATCGGATCTTATGATCCTAGAGATAGTACTGAGGCAATATCTAATTTATATGAAATTTTCGATGCGTTTGATATATATCCTCGTGGACCACAGCATATTAATCTTTCTAAGGATATTCTATTGGATGAGGATTATGATATTGTAAAAGGGAATTATATAGCTAATTTTGATTATGATAATCTGGATATTGTTCAGGAAGTTATTAACAATTCTATAAGGCCAGTATTTCTTTTAGGTTCTGGAGCTATTAAATCTCGTGAAAAAATCATTGAAATTGTTAAAAAACATAAGATTCCTGTTTTAACTACTTTTACAGCTAAAGGTATTATTGATGATTATGATGAGATTAATTTAGGTTTGGTGGGAATTAGAGGTTCGGATAGGTCTGATTATGCACTTGAAAATTCAGATTGTGTTATAGCTTTAGGTACTCGTCTAACTTCAAGAACTATTAAAAATATGGACGATATTGAGGATAAATTGGTTCATGTTAATATTAATGATGAGGTTTTAATGGGTGATTATCCGGTTCATGGTCATGTTGAAGAATTTATTGACAGTATTACGTTTAATAGGAGTTATGATGGGTGGTTTAGGGAAATATTAAAAATTCCAGAAACATTATATACTGATGGAATTGATGATGATTCAATTCCTTTAAGGCCACAGTCAGCTATTAATTCTATTTATCAATTTTTTGATGATAATATAATTGTAGCAGATGCAGGGAGCCATACTACTTGGACAACTCTATTAAAAACAAGTAATGAACCTCATAAGCTTCTTTACTCTGGAGGATTTGCACCAATGGGTTATGGCCTGCCCGGAGCTATTGGTGCAGCTTTCGGATCTCCTGATGAAAAAGTCATTGTTATTAATGGGGATGGCGGATTTCAGATGAATATTCAGGAATTGGCTACTATTAAACAGTATGGCCTTAATATTCTGATTTTTGTTTTAAATAATTCTGAGTATAATATAATTCATCAGTATGAAAAGAGAATTTATGATATGAAGCCTTATGCTACTGAATTGTTAAATCCGGATTTTGTAAGTCTTGCTAAATCCTATGGTATTGAAGCTGTTAAAATTCAGACAAAAAAAGATCTTGATTTATTTTTAGAGGAGAAAATTAATACTAAAATGCCTTGTGTTGTAGAGATTATTGTTGGTAGGGAGTTTATTCCTCAGCCTAGATAATATTTTTCTACAAATTTTTTTATTATTTCTTCTTTATTTTCATAATTTTCTTCAAAGTTGTAGTAGCAAAACTCATTATTTTTTTCCAATATTATTCCGTTTTCTTTAATTTCATAATTGGACAATCTGTGTGCGATAAATATTATTTTACTTTCGTACACAATGTATATTGCTCCGTTTTGAATGTTTGTTTTGTGGAATTCAATATTTTTATATGTGATGAAGTATTGTTTAATTTCTTCAATGTTATGTTCTATAAATTTTGAAATATCATTGGGAAGTTCAATCATTTTCTCACTTTTTTTATAAGTTTTTTAACATTTTTATCTGTAAGTAATGTTATTATTGGAACTATCAATTTTATGAGGTTTATGTTCACATCAACTATGCATTTAAAATCAAATACCCTATCACCAAAATGTGGTGTAGCAGTAAACTTTGTATTATTCATAGTCGTATTTGTTAATACAAAGATTGCCCATAAGTAACCAACATATTTTGCCGTTGACACATAGCTAGTGAGACCTAAATCTA
>CAYPJH010000123.1:0-2279 GCA_964411035.1 uncultured Methanobrevibacter sp.
AT
The DNA here is from genome assembly GCA_964411035.1 of uncultured Methanobrevibacter sp. Taxonomy (GTDB): domain Archaea; phylum Methanobacteriota; class Methanobacteria; order Methanobacteriales; family Methanobacteriaceae; genus Methanocatella. The sequence continues at coordinate 3 of CAYPJH010000123.1, forward strand.
ATATATTAGAAAAATTATTTTCTAAAATTATTATTCCAGAGCAAGTTTATAATGAACTTTCATGTAAAAGCACTCCTCAAATAATTAGAGATAATTACAATAAGTTAAGTGATAATTTTGTAGAAATTTATAAATTCGATATTCCTTCTCAGGAATATATTAACTTTAAATCAATTCGTGATGGAAATTGGAGTAAAAGTGATTATAATACACTGTGTGGTGATGGTGAATCGGCAGTTATTGCTCTTGCAGATTTGAACAATGGTATAATTGCAAGTAATAATTTAAGAGATGTTGCAGAATATGTTAAAGATGAAAATTTAAATATAGCTGGACTTATAACATCATCAATAATACTTTCAACGGCTTTTGAAAAGAAAATTGTTTGTAGAGATAAAGCTAATGAAATTTATAAAAAAATGATTGATGGAGGAGGAAGATTACCCTGCAAATCTTTTGATGAATATTATGATAAATTATATGAAAAAGACTGTAAAGAGTTTTTATCAAATGGGTTTTAAATTAAATCTCATTTCGAATCCAAGTTTTAAAAATATTTTTTTTATATGGTCCGCAAAAATATATAAATATTATCCAAACTTAATTTAATAACTTAATTTTTGATTTTAAGTATAAATTTTGAATTTTGGAGGACACTCTATTTAACAGGCATAATATTTATTGCAACAACATACATTAAATTTTTAAACCATATTTTCACATCTGGAAAATTCATGATTATAAACTATTTAATTTTTTAAAAAAACTTTAAATCAAATAAAAACAGAATAAAAAAGTTTTAATTATAATAAATTATTTTTAACAACATTTAACCTTTCATTCATATTAATAATACGTTTTCGAGAATTATTCTCTTCTGTCTGTTTTTCATCATAATTATTTTCACACTCAACAATAAACTTGGCTTCTTCTGATGTGGTAGATGGAATATTCATCTTCAGCAAGTTTCTTTCCACTCTTCGTTTAAGTTTTTCATCATCCATATCACATCCTAAGAATATAGGGGTTTTAACGGCTGATGAGATTCTGGTGTTGTGCCTTGCATTTTGCCTTTCAGCAGTTCTATTTTCCAATATTTCATAACTTGAACTATCCAGATTAGGATCTCTAAAAGGCACACCAACATCAGATAGGGCAATTCTAATTTCATCATTTTTTGGCAGACTATAGTCAAGCATAGAAACATCCGGACTTGCAAGTGTTCCTCCCTGCTTTCTTCCAAAAACAGGGCCTTTTCCAACATGAAAACCTGCTTCAATTAAAGCCCCCCGAACAGGAGCTGATGAAGTGTAAGTGCAAACTATTCCAGTTTCTTTTAAAACTCTTTTAAATTCATAAAAGAATTCTAAAGAAAACAGTTCAGGAGCCATATTCTGTGAAAAAGGATCTAGAAATATTGCATCATAGTTTTTGCTTTTAAGTTTTTGGATGGTTTTACGAGCATCCTCAATAAAAACATTAATCTCTATATTTTCAGGTATTTCACAGGATTCCAATTCAAGTGTTGCATAATCCTGTTTAATCAGTTCATCTTCAATAGCTTTTCTGGTAATGTCATGTGAAGGGATTGGAGAAGGAACTAAAAGTCCACAGGCAAGAGTTGGTTTTGATATTTCAACCATGTCAATTTTAAGTTTTTTCTGACCATTATTTTCATTAAAATCAGCAATAGCTGCAGTTGAGTTATATCCAAGACCTGCACAGATATCTAAAATAGAAATATCTTCATCATAATCTAGTTTCAAAGGCTTTATGAATTTTTCAAAGGCTTCACTAATAGCTCCAGTAGAGGTATGCAGTGTTTCGATTTTATTGTTGATTTCTTTAGAATTAACAGAATATGATCCATCATCAGTTAAAACAAAAAAATTAGTATTTTGTTTAAAAAAATCACATCTAAAATCAGGATTTTTAGTTAATTTTTCCATTTCGAATGTTTTGTTAATTAAATCATAAATTGTTTCATCTATTACGGTTGCATTCTTTTCATAACTCATTTTATCTATATTATATTTATAAGTTCTATAATTTAAAATAATATCTAAGAGTATTTAGTTTAATGTGTAATATTATACTCTAAAAGCAAGATTGATTTTAGAGATGAGCAACACTTATATAATTTTATAGCTAAATTTTAATTTAATTAAGTATTAAGGATTTTTAATCATGTTCGAAATTAAGGCTAAAGACAACAGGGGGCGTGTTGGTGTTTTAAAAACCAATAGTGGTAATGTTAAAACTCCAAATTTAATGCCC
>CAYPJH010000124.1:0-1890 GCA_964411035.1 uncultured Methanobrevibacter sp.
ATGCATATTACATATATATGTCATTTTATATCATTGATATGAAATTGCATTGATCAATTTTGGAATGTTAAATCAACTTTGCATCTCTATGAAAAACTTTGGTATGATATATTAACCTATTTCGTATATTGTTGAATTTTCTTTGCCAAGTTTTGCTTAGAATTTTTGCATCCAAGATCATTGTGTGGGGGGTTGGGGTGGGAGTGTTGGGGGGAATCATTAGGGAATTAGTGATCTTAGTTTGTAATAATCTTCTCTTGCAATGCTCATTCCTGTTTTTTTTTCATGAGAATAATACTGGACTCATTAAGTGAGCTGAAAAGCACTTCATCTTCATCATTCTTTATAGTTTTGTGTAAAATTTTATTACTTCTTCCTTTTGTAATTGGAATTCAATATCGTTGCCACTTGAGATTGGATTCTTATTGGTAGAAGGGTTTTTAACTAAAATTTCTATTTCTTTTATAGATATAAGACAATTGACCAAACCTATTTCTTCTTGAGTAAGCTTTGGTTTATTTTGAACTTTGTAAGAATTTATTCATTTTATAATAGTTGTCAAATTTATTGGCATAAAGTAATTCATCAAATTTTCTGATATTCTTTTTTTGAGGGAAATGTGGTTGAGTGCTTGTTTGTAGATATTCTGTCCATGGAAATAGACATGGAAGCATTTCCCCTGGTGAGCAAATTCCCAGGGGTGTTAACTGGTGCCCTGATTCCCACAATTGGCATACCCAGCCTCCTCCCTGTGAGGTAATTAGACAACTAAGCAGTCACTATCTGGTCTCGTTAACAATGTCCTTGGAGAGAAATTACTCTGTGTTTGTATTAAGGGAATCTTATCTCAGTTAGCTAGCACTTGGGTTAAAGAAATACTAATTAGAATATAGTCATGGTAACAGGAAATATATGTTCTTTGAGTTATAAACTCCCAGGCAGGGAAGAGTGGTCATTTCACTTCTGTACTTCTTCATCATCACTTCATTTTGCTCCTCTCCACTCCTCCTATCTGTTTGCTTGTACTTGTGTGTCTGTGTCTGTTCTTTGTGCACCTCCTTACAGGTATTCCTCCACAGGTGTTCCTTTACACTTGGTATTGAACCCAGAAATGCTTAACCAGTGAATCCACATCCCTATCTGTTTTCATTTTTTTTTTTTTATTTTGAAACAGGGTCTCACTAAGTTGCTTAGGGTTTTATTAAGTTGTTGAGGCTGGCCTAAAACTTGCAATTCTTCTGTCTCAATCTCCTGAGCCATGGGGATTACAAGAATGTGCTAACAGGACAAGTTGATTTTTCATTTAATATCCATAGAATATTTAGTGATATAATGTCTCACATTCCTAATATTGGTAACTTGTGTCTATTATTAAATTTACTTGTCATTCTTCTCAAGATTTATCAAGGTTATTTTATTTGTTCTAGAGCCAGCTTTTGTTTTATTAGATTTTAGAAGTGTTTTACTTAATTGATTTCTGTGCTGATAGTTCTTTTTTCTCTGACTTCATTAATTTCTTGTTTGTTTTTATTTTCTGCTGTTAAGGTGGAAATTGTATCAATACAAACTAATTGGACAGATAATACATGCAGTAACATGTATCCACACCATACCTACCTCTCTATTACATCACATACTTTCCCCTGTGATTTTCATCTTACATTAGTGGGACACATTTGCTGCAATTAATGACCCCAAATTGGCACTACATTATTAGCTATATTCCATAACTGATATTGTTTCACTCTGACTTACACAGTTTTGCGGCTTCTGATAGAATGCAATAATGATAGAATGCATTCACCAACCTAAAATCCCCTATGATTCACCTATTTATGCTTCCCCTCTTTCCTCCTAAATTCCTGGTATCTATTCAGTTTTCTAACTCTC
>CAYPJH010000125.1:0-3000 GCA_964411035.1 uncultured Methanobrevibacter sp.
TCTCTCTCTCTCTCTCTCTCTCTCTCTCTCTCTCTCTCTCTCTCGAACATAATTATTTGAGTTTTCTTCAAATAAAATGCTCTCTGCAATATATAAATAAATGTATGTCTTCCTTCTTACTTTGGGAACTTTTAATTTCTGTGGGGTTTGTTTGCTTGTGCTCTCTGATTTCTCTTCTGAATAGCAATAGCAAACCAGGACAATTTTGGCATATTCCTGATCCATAGTGTCTTTATTACTTTTCTATTGCTACAATAAAACACCATGACCAAGACAGGTCTTAAAGCTGACTCATGTATGTGAAACTGAATCTTTTCAACCAATGCAAGTTTGTTTAAGTAAACTACAAGTTCTTCCACAATTGACTTTTAACAATATAATATGAAGTACACTTACTGGCAGCTCAATGTGGTCTTTAAAATTTCAAATGAGTGTAATTGCTGTAGAGCTTTGTGTGAAAGCCCCGTTACAGTGGTTTATGGAAGACTAAGCAATGAAATCAAAATGCAAAACAAACAATGTGTGTACTATCTAGAGTATCATAAAATGCAAATAATTTATAGGACTCTTTACATAGCATCTCTTCTGTAAATTACAGCCTCATGAATTAGATCACTATTAGGGATCAATTTGAGTAATTGTACAGTCTCTTAAGCACCAGGAGTTTAACTAAAAGGAAGACAATTAAAAATGACTTGAATAATGCTGTAGTTATAGACTTTCAGGCGTCTGCTCCTTCTTCTCTCACGACTCAGTGGCCGGGATCATACGCAGGGTATGGGGAAGGATGATGCAGCTATGCCTTTGTAGCTCCTCATTGCTCCAGGAAGACTGAAATGGCTCAGTGAAGACCTTGGTTGGAAAGCAAACTTCAGGCTCTGTTAGACTGAATTATGTCCTCTCATCTCCAGACTCATACGTTAAAGCCTCTATGACAACACCGGAAGGTGGGGGCTTTTAAGAGGTAAGAATAAAGTCATAGAGTAGGATCTTAATTCTGCTGTGAACGAGGACCTGTAAGAAACGAAGATGTGGGCAGGGAGGGGAAGACGGCTCAGCTCAGGCATACGGTATGTGCTGTCCAAGAGTGGGCACTTGGGTTGGATCTTAGGCCACATCAAGCTGAAGGCAGTAGCATGCACTTGTAATCCTGGTGCTTGTGTGCTGAGATGGGCGGTGGAGGCGAGAGAAGGCCTGAAAACTGGAAAGGCAGCTAGCATGGGGGTTTGCAGCAGTGAACCATGAAGACATCTCATCTCTAAAAAGGAAGAAAATGAGAACTGACATCCAAGATTGTCATCTGACCTCCACACAGACACCATGGCACGTATGTTCACACATACACACACATGCATACTTGCACATGCCAGATACCCATCATAAACATATGTAAAAGTTAAAATACAAAAGAACAGTTCACGAGATTCATTGATTCCTTTTCTTTTCCTCTCCTCGCTCCTATACTCCCCTCTTTCCCTCAAAACAGAGGTGTTGGGGAAATAAAGAGAGGACATCCATCTATGCTTTATAGATTTCTTTAGACACTAATGCTCTTGGTTACTGGATGCCAGGCTATCAGCACTCACTCCAAGTAAACCTAGTTATTGTGGGTTAAACCCCATAATCTGTAATATTTAGTAACAGCAACTCAAGCTGAGTAACAAAGAGATTCCACAGGATCTTCTTGGGGCCAGAAAAAGTAAGAAGTCATTCTCCCATGGACAATTCTGGGGATTGTTCAGCTCTCAAGCTTGTCTCTGATTGGCTCACATGACTGGGGATATTAATCCTGGATAAAATTAATCAAATTCAGGTGTGAGACACATATCAAGAGACCTCAAAATAGCAAGGAGCCATTACCAGCCTTCCAGAAGATAGTGGGGTGGGCCATTCGCTTCATTTGAGTCCAATGTCTTCTTAGTCTGGAAAGACAAGTGGATTTAGGAATAAGAGTTAACTTGGCTCTTTTTCCAGGAGGAAGAGGAAATTGCTGCAGGTTGAGATTGTCTCGATAGCAAGATCTTCAAACAAGGAGCAGAACACTGCTGTTGTAGTGTGTGGTTCATATTACATGTCTTGAAACATGGATATCCCACGTCTCCGAGCTAGACCTGCCTCCTTCTCAGTGATTTGGCATTCCAGACAATTCCTTTATGTGCTTCATCTTCTGCACGGTGCTGGCCTTTAACTGATAAGGTCTTGAAGTTATTGTGTGAAAGCCTAATCATATAACTGCTTTAGGGAATTTACATCTGCGGGGTGGGTCCTCTCTCTGGAATGAGGGATTGGCATTTGTGTACCGTCTTTTATGGTATTATCTCTACTCCTTTATATTGTCTAAGAGTTTCCCTGTGACATAATATATGATCTATTTTTGAGAAGGATCCATGTGCTGCTGAGAAAAAAGTGTAACTGCTTGATGTTGGGTGGTATATTCTATATATGTCAATTAAGTCTAGGTTATTAATTGTGTTATTGAGTTCTATAGTTTCCTTATTCAACTTTTGTTTGGAAGATCTGTCCAGTGGCGAGAGAGGTGTGTTGAAGTCTCCCATGATTATTGTATGGTGGTCTATTAGACTCTTGAACTTGAGAAGAGTTTGTTTGATGAACATAGCTGCACCATTGTTTGGGGCATATATATTTATGATTGTTTTGTCTTGTTGGTGTATGGTTCTCTTGAGCAGTATGTAGTGTCCTTCTTTATCTTATTTGATTGACTTTAGTTTGAAGTCTACATTATTTGATATGAGGATGGAAACCCCTGTTTGCTTTCACAGTGCATGTGAGTGGTATGATTCTTCCCAACCCTTCACCTTCAGTCTGTGAATGTCTTTTTCTATGAGATGAGTCTTTTAGAGGCAGCATATTGTTGGGTCTTTTTTTTTGATCCAATATGCTAGTCTATGTCTTTTGACTAGTGAGTTTATACCATTAACATTCAGGGTTATTATTGAGACATCACTTGTATTTCCAGCCATTTTTGGTATTTAATGTGAC
>CAYPJH010000126.1:0-7870 GCA_964411035.1 uncultured Methanobrevibacter sp.
CATTAATCTCATCATTCTGCCTCTGCCTCCTGAGTATCTTCCACTGTAGGTAGGTCACCACATCCAACTATTTCTTGGTTTTATAGTTTCTAATCCTTTGACAAAATTCATAATTTTTTTTCCTCTTTTGTGGTGCTGGGGTTTGAACCCAGAGCCTTGTGCATGCGAGGCAGCACTGTACCAACTAAACTATATTCCCAGCACTGAAATTCATAATCTTGACTTTACTTTTTTGACTATATAAAAAGCACAGTGATTTTAAAACATGTGCGGATAACCCCATTAGGTGGTTTCCTTTTCTGTGGGATTTTTTCTCACAGAATTTTGTCTTATGGAGTGCCTGGTCAGTTTTGATTGGCCAACATTGTTGTGATAATTATAGATGAAATTTGAGGACTAAGATGAAGTTATCTTCTTATAGAAAAGTGTTGAGGTTACTTGAGTAAGATTGTTACTTTAAACTTAGTCAGCAATTAAGATAATTCAAAAATGACTTGTCTTTTCAATGTTTCATTATTGTTCCTTTTGGATTTTTTGCCTGTTCATCACTTAAGTGTGCAGTACTTTCTAATCTAAACTCAAAGGCTAGGGCTTTTATTAAGGGTCCCTTTATTTGTAGCCCCAAACACTTCTTTTTTTCCGCTAAGCCCAGGAATTTGATGAAGGCTTAGTTCAGACTCATTATATCTTTGTGTTATCTTCAATATGTGGGTGAACCTAGGAGAAAAGTACCTTAAAGTGCCAGCCTTACTTGTAATTCTGAGATTCCTTTTTCTAATGGATCTTGGCCACATACATATATCTTCACTGCCTTTTTAGCTTGGATCCCTTCAAACACAATTTTATATTCTTATAAAGATGTTTTGATTGTTCTTAGTGCTCTCAGACTAACTCTTTGATAATTGGAAACAAAATTCTCTCTGTCCTTCAAGATTCAGTTTTCTCCATATTCCTTCTTAAGCCAGTGGGGAAAATTATTATATTCCTTTAGGCATCATTTGTACCTGAAACAGTGAGCTCTTTTATTCTTTAGCATCTTACAAGGTAACTAGTATATTATAGCCACTCATAAAATACTTACTGAAGAATTAAATGAGAAGCTATATAAGAATATATAATCCCCTTTTTCTATTTGGTATCAATAATCCTTTTTTACTATAGTTCTTCTGATTTATGGAAAATTAAGTTTCAAGTTAATTATCTTTTGAATTGGAACTATGGCTAAAGTAGTACAAGGATAGCAGAAAATAGTATTTTTTAAATCATTAAATGTGGCTACCTTTGTCTCAGTAGTTGAACATCTTGAGTTTCATGATCAGAGTTAAAACTTGTCAGTAGATAATACTCCGATCGTGGGTCAGTTTGGCTTCTTTTTCTGGTTGACAGACATTATCAAAACTCAGATTTGTCTTTTTGCTTAATTACAATTCTTTTGAAATAGATATCTAAAGTGTGAAATATGTTCTGTGGTTAATTGCATAGCTAAAAGACATTCTAGAAGATTTTTTCTTTGACTGACTATATCTTTATTATGGTGCCAGTCTTGGATTGAGAAAAGAGTTCCTCCATGACAAAGATATACTTAGTGTCCTACCCATGGCAGAAACGAGAAAAGAATTATCCCCTGCTTTATCCTAATATGTTTAATTATGTTAGGTTGATCAGTCCTGATCTTCCACATTGAAGTAAAGTGAGTTTTTGTTATCTTACACACAGGAGACTTGCCCTTGGGGCACATGTTGTTTTCACATTTATTTTATTTAGTGGTAAGTAGAGAATTAAGAGAAGTTAGAAAATGTAAGTGATTTGCCAGAGTTTGATTTACGAAATTGCAGGTTTGAATTCCTATTTTATGTGCCTAAGCATTTTATAGAATTGTGGGAAGTGATATTCACAAAGAGAAACTTTTGATTTGATAACTGGCTTTATTTTAGGAAACTGAGTCAAGAAGAATATGAGAGACTAGAAAAAGAGCAGCGGCTGTCAGCTGCAGAAGAAAAGGTGGTTTCCGCTGTAGAGGAAGTTAAAAATTACAAGTGAGTTCAGTTTCTAAAGGAGGGTGTCAATGTCTAATGAACTAGTGTTAGCTTTCTTTTTAATCTTTTTTTTTACATTATGTAGATAGAAGAAAATAGCATGGAAGTATAAATAACGAGAGAATATGAATACATTCAATTCACACAGGAGAAAAAATAAATTCCAACTTAACAAATGAAAAATGTTAACAAAAATTTACTTATACCCAATGGGCAAGACCGTAGGGAACTTGGTCAATGCAAACAGTTCTGGGGGTTTTGTATGTTGTAGTAATTCTTTAAGAAATCAGTTTGCTGTGTGATGTATCAAGACCCACAAAAGTGTGGCATTTGATAGACCTTGGAAATCTTCTATGGATATAATTTGAAAAAAAGTTTTAAGGAGGAAGATATTTCTAGCTGAATTACTTGAGAACACACTGATGAACAGTTAAGGAAATTATAATTTATCAATTCAGAATCTCTAGCAATTAAATGATAAAAACTTTATTTCATTTATTTATTTATTTTTGGTGCTTTACTACTAAGCTACATCCTTAGACCTTTTTTTTACTTTGAGAAAGGATCTCAGTTGCATAGGTTCCCACTTAATTGCTGAGACTGACCTCAAACTTGTGATCCTCCTGCCTCAGCTTCCCAATCATTGGGATTACTGGCATGTGGCATTGCACCTGGCCTGTAGTATTAGTTTTGATCACACTGGATTCATATAACTATAGAAATGTTTTTCTTATGTATGATAAAGTCTTTAAAAGTATAGCTGATGGAATAAAGGGAAAATGGTCAGAATGTTTCAAATTTTATTCAATTGTTGTAATTCTTAGGCGGAGAATTGAAGAGATGGAAGAAGAATTACAGAAAACCGAGCGCTCATTTAAAAACCAGGTAGTAATTAATACTGTCCTGTAGTTGCAGAATTCTTTGATATCTAATACAGACAATTATAGGCTATTATAATGAGTCCCTAAAAACATTTTTTTAATGTGTTGTCTTTTTCAGATTGCTATGCAAGAGAAGAAAGCTCATGATAATTGGGTAAGATTTTTTCCCCCTTTTCTTTATTTTGTGCATAGCCTACCACAACTGAATTTGAATATTTTCTCTTTGATAGCTCAAAGCTTGTTCTGCAGAAAGAGCTATAGCTGAAGAGAAAAGGGAAGTTGCTAATTTGAGACAGAAGTATGTGATTTTGGTATCTTACTATATGTTTTATAGTGTTTTAAGGTTATGCTAGATATTATCTATGATAGATTGCTGTTTCATAATTTAGCCCATTCTTTCTCAATATTCAAGACTATTGGAAATGGCCCAAAAGATGGCAATGTGGCAAGAAGAACCTGTGATTGTAAAACCAATGCCAGGAAGACCAAATTTACAAAATCCTCCTCGGAGAGGTAGGGGGCACTTTGTAAAAGGAGCTATTTTATTTCTTGGTGCAGAATTATGTAAATTACTTTTTATTTCTGTGTGTAACGGTTATGAAATAATCTGAATGATTTGCTAAAGCGTGAGGTGGGGGTTGGTGTCAGGGAGAAGGCTGCCTTAAAGTAGTAACACGGCATTGTTGTCTTTAGGTCCCCTGAGCCAGAATGGCTCTTTAGGTCCATCCCCCGTGAGTGGTGGAGAATGTTCCCCTCCACTGACAGCAGAGCCAGCTGGGAGACCTCCTTCTGCTACCCTTAATCGAAGAGATATGCCTATAAATGGATTTGGTGAGCATTCACATGTTGCTTTATAGTAAACTGCTTCAAGGTTTTGTTTTTTTTTCCCTTTTGAATATTCTAATGAAAACATAGAATTTGGGCCTGTACAATATATAGAAGATAATTTCTTACTTTATCTTAGTGAATGTTTTCTGTAAAATCTGTTCTAGAATAGAAAACATTTTTTTTTTTCCTGGAGGTCCCTGTATTGTTTTTTTTTTTCTTTTAAATTTTACACTGTGAAGTGTAAACCTTTATCTTTAAATTAAATCTCTATGATGTTCCTTTCCCAAATATTATAAAAGTAGCCTTAAACTTTATGTATCATACATATTTCCAATATGAAATACTGAGTCTTATTTCCAATTCTAAATAGGACTGTAGTCTTGGTAAGATTGGAATTCAGGTTATACAGATAAAAGAAAAGCCAGCCTACACATACTTCAAGTCTATAGCTTAAAGTTTAGGACCAGTACTTATTAATCTGCTGTTCTATCAACCCAAGGCAGTTCTTTATTTTATTTAAGTCTCTTCATAAATTGTGATTTACTATTGGGCAACCCATTTTTAAAAATATTTTTAATTGTAGGTGGACATGATATCTTTATTTTTTAAATGTGGTGCTGAGAATCAAACCCAGTGCCTCACACATGCTAGGCAAACACTCTACAACTGAGCTACGACCCCAACCCCTGGGCAACCCATTTTTAATGTTGCTTTCTAGTTATTGTTGAACCCTGACCTGTCCACCAGTGGTTTATTTCTTCTGAAAAATACATACAAGGGCTCTGATCTTTCTTTCCCAAGGGTCAATGGATGGACCTTTACCTCGTACTCAATGGTCTTCTGAGGCATCTGGGAAACCCGTTGCCTCTGGTAAAGGGACCAAGTAATTTCAAAGAATCTGTAATTGTGGATGCAGGATTTTTATTCTTTTCATGTTAGAATAAGTCTGAATCCATTCTTTGATCTCTAACAGACTCAGGATGTGGTCCAGCTCACATGAACAGCAGCTCTAGAAGTTCTTCTCCAGCTAAGGTGACAGATGAGGGCAAGGTAAGTTCTGTAGTTACTGTGAATCATGTGGTCGTGCAGGAACATGTAGCTTTCCTACAGTACTTGCTCTTTGCTTTATCCTTCTTTGTGTTCTATTTGTACTATCCCATTTGTTTTTTAAAAAGCAAACTGTTCCCCAAGAACCTGAGACCCCCTCAGTTTCCACCAGTACTTCTTTGAGCATCCAGTTGGAGTAAGTACTTAGAGGTTGAGAACTGAATTGGGTTTTATTCTGTGCATTTCTGGGAAGGATATTCAGAGCATGACACTGATCTTGTTTGCTTTAAAACTGCATGCAATATTGAGCTTACTTTTCTCCTTAACTTGGGAATGTTGCTTAAGTGTGTACAACTATAATGAACTACAGAATGTGAAAAGTTATCACTCTATATGGTGTTTTGCGTTGAATGTTCTAAGGCGAAGTAAATTCATTATAAAAATTATATAATTCATCATTTTTATTTTTGTTTGGAAGAATGCTATTTAAGAATTCCTCCATTGTGCAAACCCTATTTTGAGTGATTTGAATTAGATTGGTATCAGATTTTCTGAAAGTGACATACTGTTTCAGTGAAACAATGATAATCTGAAATGACCTCTTGAGCCAGTCCCAAGCAATGGTCTCATTTGTTCACATAAGTACATTCTCTTGTAACTGTGTTGCTATTATATCTGGTAGGTCTTCTGCAGCTCTATAATAAAATAAATTTTTAATTGTTTAGTTTCAAACCCACTACTCATAGGAAATGATAAATCAATATCTCAAATGGTGTACAGTAAATGAAAGTAAATATTAAAGCCTTGTCTTCCTTGGAAATTTGTGTATATAGCACTGTGTTGGAAAATACTTCTCAAGTGCCAGTGTATATATATTCCAGGAATATACATCTCTGGAGAAATCTAAGGGCAGCTTAGATAAGATCCCAAACCCCTTTGTAGTAGAAGATTTAAAAGAGAGCAAAGACCCGTTGTTAGGAGTAGAGGTGGGAAAAGCATGGCTTGGAGGCAAACCTTGGGATTGAGTTCCTTTAATATGCAGTGTGGCCTTCAACAAATTACGATATTCCATTTGCTTTTGTTCCCTCTTACTTAAAACAAGACAGTCTACTTAAAGATCTCAGAGGTTGAATAATATATGAAAGACTTACTGACGATACTCTGAATAGTAGCTATTATTAGATGGGTAGAGAATGCATGTTTCATTTTATTCTGTTCATTCTTAATATGGAAGTAATGAGCTATTGTGATGAAAGGGAAGTGATGGGGAGGGGGGACTCCCTTTGATATAGATTGTAGTGAATACAGCATGACATACTGGTCAGAAATCACCTCTGTTAATAACCTCTGCCAGTCCTCTTGCCTTTCCATTTCCTGTGCAGATATAATCAGTAACAAACTGCTCCCTCTTGTGGCATCCTTCTAACTTCTGTAAGCTGTCAGTGGGAATACACAGGAGGGGTGGGGAGAGTTTTGTTGCACTGATGGTGTTCTCTGGACAGATGCTTGTTTTGGGTTTTAGCTTTTATCGGTGTTGGTACTTTGTCTTAATACATAGGAATTTTAAAACTTTTAACTGCTTTCAAATCTTAAATTGCAGGTTAATATGGCTATGAAAGGGCCCCCTCCTTTCTCAGGGGTACCCTTCATGGGCCCCCCGATGGGACCCCCTATGGGACGGCCTCCACCACCTCCCATTTGGTATGGACCGCCACTTCAGTTCGATGGGCCTTTTGGGCCTCGGCCAATTCCTCCACCATTTGGTATGATGATCTGAACAGTAGTGATTGACTTATAAATCACATTCATCTTTCATTTCTATTGCTTGCTAAAACAGTTGGTTGCTATCTCAGGTCTTAACAATGAAAGGATGAAGCTGAGTACATTTTAACTTTTCCTCCAGTTTTCTGGGACATATGGGACACTACATAATCTTATACTGAAATAGGCAATAGCTATCTCTCATAGATAAGATGTTTGTTGAAAATCTGTTGATATGCACTGCAATGGATGGAAAGGTGGATGAGACACATGCCATAACTTAAAATTTTGTCACAGATATGAAAATCCTATAACATAAAGTTTGTAATCACCCATAATGGAAGCATAAGCAGTAGGTTATAGAATATAGAAAAGGAAAAGTCAAACCCTCCTTACCTTGAGAAAAGTCAGAGGGAAGTGTTAAAGAGGAGGATTTAACAGTGACCTAATAAATGTTGCTGATTTAATTAGGTGGCTGTGGAAGGCCTTTTCCAGGAGGGCATGCACCTTGATTCTGATGGCATGTGTAAAGTCCATGCTGAAATAACTTCATGAATTTTTAATGGATACAGTAATAAATAGTGGGATTTCCTTTTATCAAAATTTCTTTGATGTAGTAAAGTTCTTATTTCATAATCTATCATCTTGTCATGGTAAATTAGTACTTCCAAATATAAATGGAGCTCTTGTGAGATAGAAATAATTCTGCAATTATATAGTAGGGAAAGAAAAAAGACAAGCCTGGAGCTAGGTAGAGCCATGTTTAAATCCTTAATATGTTGCTTCATGGCTGGTTGGCCAAAGGCTATAACCTAAACTTGTTCCATCTCAGTTTGCCTCATCTGGCAAGTCAGGATGTTCACCAGTTGATGTTCTAGGCTTGGGAGAAATTAAAGACTATATTAACATACTTGAAATCACCCTAGTTCAGAAATTTCTGGGTATTTACATTACTTCCTTTTTATTTTCCAGGTCCTGGTATGCGTCCACCAATAGGCTTCAGAGAACATGCACCAGGTGTTCCACCTGGAAAACGGGATTTGCCTTTTGACCCTCGTGTTTTTTTTCCAGGACCCGCACCATTTAGACCTTTAGGCTCATTTGGCCCAAGAGAGTACTTCATTCCTGGTGCCCCATTACCACCTCCAACTCATGGTCCCCAAGACTATGGGCCACCACCTGTTGCAAAAGACTTAATGCCTTCAGATTTAAGATTTAAATAAAATTATAAAAGCCTGGTACTTTTGTTTACTGCTAGACCATATTCTTCCATTCTTTTAAGTTCTAGAAAGTAATAGGATTGTTGAAACCTACAAC
>CAYPJH010000127.1:0-2883 GCA_964411035.1 uncultured Methanobrevibacter sp.
AGAACATATGATGTTAACTAGTGGAATTCACCCAGGAAAATTCATCGCTGAAGGTAAAGAAGATGAACTAATCAATACAATTGCAGATAATGTTAAAATTGTAGCTGATGCATTCTATCCAAAACCAGTATGGTACAGAACTCTTGATGCTCCAACCGATGAATTCATCACATTAGAAGGTGGAGAAAACGAACCTGAAGAACATAATCCAATGTTAGGTTGGAGAGGTATTAGAAGAGAGTTAGATCAACCTGAAATTCTTAAATGTGAATTCAAAGCTATTAAAAAATTACATGATCAAGGATATACCAATATAGGTATTATGATTCCATTATCACAAAGTCCAGATGAACTTAGAAAAGCAAAAGAACTTTGTGAATCTATAGGTCTCAGACCACATAAAGATATTGACTTTGGTATGATGGTAGAAATTCCAGCAGCTGCTTTAACAATTGAAGATTACATTGATGTTGGAATTGACTTTGTAAGTTTAGGAACAAATGATTTAACTCAATATACTTTAGCAGTTGACAGAAATAATGAATTTGTAGCTAAACATTACAGTGAAGAACACCCTGCAGTTATGATGTTAATTGAAAGAACAATCAAAAAATGTGTTGAAGCAGGCGTAAAATGTAGTATCTGTGGTCAAGCAGGTAGTGTTCCTCGTATTGTTGAAAAACTTGTTGGATATGGAATTACAAGTGTTTCATCCAATACCGATGCTGTAGCTGAAGTTAGAAAAACTGTAGCTAGAGCTGAGAAAAAATTAATTTTAGATGCTGCTCGTAAAAATATCTAATTAATTTTTTCATCTTTTTTTTTATTTTTAATTTTTAAGGTTATATTTATGGAAGATGAACCAGTTTCTAAAGATTTAATTTTAAAAGAATTAGATCAATTACAATCTATGGATTTAAAATACTCTGATGGTAGAATTTTAGGATCAATGTGTACAGAAGCTCATCCATTTTCTAAAAAAATCTTTTGTAATTTTTTAGATTCCAATTTGGGTGATGCCGGTTTATTTAAAGGATCTAAAATAATTGAAGATTCAGTTATTAATTCTATCGGTGAATTATTATCTGCTGATGAAGTTTGTGGAAATATTGTAACTGGTGGAACTGAAGCCAATATAATGGCAATTAGAGCTGCTCGAAATCATGCAAGAAAATATAAGGGAATAACTGATGGTGAAATAATTATTCCTGAATCTGCTCATTTTTCATTTAAAAAAGCAGCTGATTTGATGAATCTTAAAATAGTTGAAGCAAAGCTTGATGATAATTATAAAACCAGTGTAAGTTCAGTTAAAGAACTTATTTCAGATAAAACTGTAGCTATTGTTGCAATTGCAGGTACGACTGAATTAGGTCTTATAGACCCTATTGAGGAAATATCTAAAATAGCTTTGGAAAACAATATTTATTTTCATGTTGATGCGGCATTTGGCGGATTTTCAATTCCTTTTTTAAAAAGAATCGGCTTTGATTTTCCAGATTTTGACTTTTCACTTAAAGGAGTGTGTTCCATTACAGTAGACCCTCATAAAATGGGATTGGCACCAATTCCTGCCGGAGGGATTTTATTTAGGAAAAAGGAATATCTTGATGTGATGGCAGTTGATTCTCCTTATTTAACAGTTAAATCTCAATCAACATTAGTGGGAACAAGATTAGGGGCTGCTTCAGCAGCTACATATGGTATTCTAAAGTATTTTGGAAAAGAAGGGTATTCTAAATTGGCTAAAGTTTTAATGGATAATACTTATTTTTTCTATGAAGAACTTAAAAAAATAGGTTATGAGGTTGTAGTAAAGCCTGAATTAAATATAATTGCTTTTAACCATCCCCATATTGAAGCAAATGAGTTTTCAAATTTATTGGATGAAAAAGGTTGGAAAGTATCTGTTTCATCATGTCCAGTAGCTATTAGAATAGTTTTAATGAATCATATTACTAAAGATCATTTAAAAGAATTGTTGGAAGATTTAAAAGAGTTATATTAATCTTTTATATCTTCCACATACATTAAAGGATAATTTAATTCTTCTATAAATTCCATTCTAATTACTGCTTCTGAATTTCCAACTTTTGTATGAATTTTTATATCTAACATATCTCCGCTAAGTGAGGTATAGTCGAACTCAGATAGGGCATTTTCTAATCTTTCAAGATTTATGTTGGCTTCTACATTTTCTATTGCAGGCTGTAGTTTAAGTGATTGCTCTATTGCATCTTCAAGACTTTTTTTTGTATTGTTGTTTATAGGGGTTCCTATAAACTGATGAAATAGTGCACCCATACTTATTGCTCCTTCAAATATTGCTCGTTCTCTTGATGTTATATTGGAAAAATATTTTTTATCTACATCCATTTTATCACCTTTTTTATAAAAAATCACCATTTAAAAAACTTATTTTTGAATAAATAATATCTGAAGGAATTGGGAATAAATAGAAATAAAATATTATTGCAGATATTATTAAAACAGTTGCAATAATATAAATTCTATTGTCCTTCGGGTAGAAATAACTAAATATTAATCCTAAAAATAAAAATGCACAGGCTATTATTAAGCCATAGAATTGTTGAGGATTATTTGTTAATATTCCTTCAGGAATAGGTCCTTTTGAAGTTTCTTCAGCTTCAATGATTAACCTATTAGCTGTTGAACCAATCGGATCACATGTTACTAAATAAATCTTATTTCCATCACTATCTGTTTTCAGCTGATAATTTGAAGGAACGACATTTTTTTCACTAACAGTATAGTTAATTTGTCCTATTCCAGGCCAGTTTAAACTTATTATATCTCCTTTATTCACTTCATTCAGTCTTAAAAATGGAGAGCCCTGAAGAGTTCTGTGTCCGTATATTACAA
>CAYPJH010000128.1:0-2981 GCA_964411035.1 uncultured Methanobrevibacter sp.
GCATATCCTGCTGAGTCGGGACCTCTGTGCTGAAGTTCATGAAGCATGTTAGTCATGTCATTTCCAATATCATGTAATTCCTTATCTTTATAAACGATTCCAGCTATTCCACACAATTTAAAACCTCCTTTATAAAATACTCATGAATCCGTGTATCTTCAGTTAATTCCGGGTGAAATGACATAGCTATATTATGATTTTGTTGAATAGCTATTATTTCAGAATCAAATTCAGATAATACAGTTATATCCTCTTTAGTTTTATCATATTCATCAACGGCAGGCGCTCTTATGAAAACTCCTGAAAAGTCTTCTCCTAAAATGGAGATGGTGCTTTCAAATGAATCCTTTTGTCTTCCGTATGCATTTCTTTTAACGCTGATATCCATAATTTCAAGTAATGGTTGATCAAAGTCTGTTTTACGGGCAAGTAAAACCATTCCTGCACATGTTCCAAAAACAGGAATGTTATTTTCTTTTATTACCTTATCAATTCCCCGTCTTTTGATAATTTTACCTATTACTGTACTTTCGCCGCCAGAGATAATCACACCATTACATTCAGCTACTTCATCAGCATATCTTACAGACTCAACATTAGCTTCAATATTCATGTTTTCAATAGCTTTTTTTGTAATATCCAAATGCTCACTAACAGCACCTTGTAAATTTAATATACCTATTTTAATCATATATATCACATGATGAGTTAAAAATTAAGAGTTTTTGCCATTTTAAAACTAAAATTTAGATTATTTTATAATATAATATATGTTTTGTTATCATATATAAAAGTACTGGAAAACTACTTCCGACCATAAGTGGAATCTAAATAAAATAAGGAAATATAAAAAAAATCTGTATAATGTTCAAAAAATTGAAGAAAAAATAGATGAAAATTTAAAAAAGAAAGAAATTATTCTCCTTTTTTAATATTTGCAATAGCATTTTTAGCCCCTGATGATACAAATGCACTTTCATCATCAAGCAAAGCTTCTAAAGGCTCAATTGCTTTTTCATCATTTAAGTTACCTAATGCCCAAGCAGCAGCTCCTCTAACTCTCCAATCTTCATCATTTAAAATATCAATTAACGGGTCAACTGCATCTGCTCCAAAACGGCTTAAAGATGTGGAAGCTTCCCTTCTAACTAACTTATTGGCATCCCTTAAAGTTAAGATTAAAGGATCAATAGCTTTTGGATTTCCTAAAATTCCTAAAACTTTAGCTGCATTAATACGAATATTCTTTTTACGGCTGGACAATGCAGAAATTAACGGATCAATAGCTTCATCACCTTTCATTTCAAATGAACAAATTGCCTCTTCAATAACAAATTCTTCATCACTATTCAAACATTCAATCAAATCATCAATACTTCTATCCATATATATTCCTCCTTATGATTATATATTAAATAAATCTTAATTATTATATATAATATTTTTGTATAAATATATTTCGGCAATATACGAACTAAGTGATATGATGTATAAAATAACAATAATTCCGGGAGACGGAATAGGAATAGAAGTAACCGAAGCAGGTGAATATCTACTTGACAAACTAGATTTAGAATTCAAATTTACATATGCACAGGCAGGATACAGCTGTTACCAAAATACTGGTTATACCCTTCCAGATGAAACTGTAAAAAAAGCCTTAAAAAGTGACGCAGTTCTTTTCGGTGCAATTACAAGCACCCCAAACCAGCCAAGCCCAATAATTAACCTGAGAAAAAAACTTGACACCTATGCAAATTTAAGGCCGATAAAATCATATAAAGGAGTAAAATCATTACATGAAAACATTGATATTTTAATAGTTCGTGAAAACACAGAAGGCCTTTACTCACAAAACGAATATGAAATTGATGAAAAGCTAATAGCTGAACGGGTAATAACAAGAAAAGCAAGTGAAAAAATATCCAAAACCGCATTTGAACAATGCCAGGAACTTGGAAAAAACAAGGTTACCTGTGTTCATAAAAGCAATGTCCTTAAAAAAACCGACGGCGTATTCAAGGAATGTTTCTACAAAATCGGCGAAAACTATCCTCAAATCGAGAAGAACGACTTCTATATTGATGCAGCCGCAATGTATATGGTAACACGTCCTACAGATTACCAGGTAATAGTTGCAAGCAACCTTTTTGGAGATATACTTTCAGATGAAGGAGCAGGCCTTGTAGGAGGCCTTGGACTTGCACCATCAGGAAACATCGGGGATGAACACGGTTTATTTGAACCGGTACATGGTTCTGCACCAGATATTGCAGGTAAAAACATAGCAAACCCATGCTCAATGATTCTTTCAATAGCTATGATGATGAACTATCTAAAAGAACATGAAACAGCAAAAATAATCGATGAATCTGTAAGCAGGGTTCTTGAGAAGGGCAAAGTCAAAACTCCGGATTTAGGAGGAACAGCATCAACCATGGAAATGACAAAAGAAATTGTAAAGGAGATTGAAAATGCTTAACATAACAACATTTCTAGATGCAAACTCCAATAGATTAGATAAAAACGTCCTTTTCTCCTCAAAAACCGGCAAAAAATACAATTCAAAAGAAATATTAAAAATAATCTCCGGAATAGGAGTGAAATTAAAGGACATTGGAATGAAAAAGGAGGATCATATACTGGTCTATCTGGAAAATTCTCCTCAATACCTGTTTTCACTGTTTGCAATATGGAGAATTGGAGCTGTAGCTATTCCAACAAATAGAATATACACAAAAAATGAATTAGAATATCTGATTGAAGACAGCAAAGCCAAACTGATGATTACAGATAAAAATGCAGCAGACATTCCAGATATCCAAACATTAATAATAGACAATCTGGATAAATTTGCAGGCTCAGAAATCATCCCTCCGGAAAATACCCAGTGGGATGACCTGTGCCAGCTCCAGTACACCTCCGGAACTACAGGAAAACCTAAAGGATCAATGCTTACTCATGGAAACTACTACACAGCA
>CAYPJH010000129.1:0-2200 GCA_964411035.1 uncultured Methanobrevibacter sp.
GTTCGTGAAATAATTCAAATAGGTATTCGATCATCTTCACTTGAAGATGATCGAATACCTATTTGAATTATTTCTCGAACCCCTAAATCATGGAACCGTTATGAGACGGGTTCATGATTTAGGGGTTCGTGAAATAATTCAAATAGGTATTCGATCATCTTCAAGTGAAGAGGAAAAATTTGTAAAGGATGCGAATATTCAGACATTCAAAAGTATTGAAGTGAAAAACCATATTGATAATATTCTTTATTATTTATCTCAAATTGAAACTCCGATTTATTTAACAATAGATATGGATGTTTTAGATCCTTCAATTGCACCACGTGTCGGAAATCCAACTCCTCTTGGAATTACAATAAAAGATATTGAAGATATTATAGGTTCATTATCAGTTAAGAATATTGTTGGTATGGATGTTGTTGAAACAGCTACCAATAGATTAGGTGATATTACGGCTGTATCAGCAGCTAAAATCATTTATGATTTCTTAACATTAATGTGATTTCAATGAAAATAACTAAAAGTCCGTTTATTATTTTATCTGCATTTATTATAATTTCATTGCTTATTTTTCTAAAAACAGATGATATATTCTTTTTATTTAATTTTACATATATTGGAGTTTGTATAACTATCGGTTTAGTGTTATTTGAAAATAAGGTTAAATATTCAAGAAATTTTGTACTTCTGGCTGTAGGTTCATATCTATTGTTTTATTTAGGCGTATTTGGTCATGAAAACCTGTTGATTTCCGGTTTCTGGTACTTTCTGTTTTTAGGAGTATTTGAAGCAGCTGTTATTCATTTTTTAGTTGCTAAAATTGCAGGACCATTAGTTTTTGGAAGGGGATTTTGCGGTTATGCCTGCTGGCTTGCTATGATATTTGATCTGCTTCCGTATAAAAGACATAATGATGATAGAAAACCTTATGAATACTTTAGATATGTTTTATTTATTGTAATTTTAATGGTTGTTGGAGCAGTATTCGTATTTAAAATAGAGGATTCCAATGAAATTCTATTCTGGATGTTTATTTTAGGCAATATTATTTATTATGCTGTTGGAATAGCTATGGCATTTGCTTTTAAAGATAACAGGGCATTTTGTAAGTATGTCTGTCCAGTTACAGTATTTTTAAAACCTGCAAGCTATTTTTCACTTTTAAGAGTGAAAGTCGATGAATCTAAATGTAATAAGTGTAACAAATGTTTAATTGTATGTCCAATGGATGTAGATATTTTAGATAACTCTCGCAGCAGAAAACATGGAACAGAATGTATTTTGTGCTGTGAATGTGTTAAAGCATGTAAACAGGATGCTTTAAAGCTTTAAACAATATGGTTAATGATTACTATCATTTTACCATTATTTTACTATTTTTTAGTCCAGCATAATAGTTTTCTTTTTATTTTAGAATTTGCTTTTATTTTATCAAGTATTAAATATAAATACTTACTAAATTAATATATTAGTTATATAAAAATTAATGGAGCATTTTTCATGAATAAAAGAACTATTGAACTATCTGGTCATATTATTGATTCTTTAGTCCTTCCAAAGACAATGGATCTTATTATGGATAGGGGTGGAGACTTTGATATATTGGAATTTGATGTTGGTAAAAGAAAATCTGATATTAGTAGGGCTAAAATTTTAGTATCTGCTGATTCACCTGATCAGTTAAACATAATTTTAGATGAATTATCCAGATTAGGTGCTTCCATATCCGAGCTTAAAGAAGTTCAGCTTGTTGCATCTACTAAAGATAAGGTTGCTCCTGAAGGGTTTTATTCAACATCTAATCACACTACACATGTCCTTTATAATGGGAATTGGATTGTTGTAAATGATATTGAAATGGATTGTACAATCTGTATTGATGAAGATAAACAAATTGCCTCTTGCAAACCATTAGGAAACATTAAATCCGGAGATAAAATTGTTGTAGGTCGTGAAGGGATTAAGGTAACTCCTCCTCAAAGGGCAAGAGGTAAACAGGAGCTGTTTGAATTTATGAACAGTGATGTTTCATCTGAAAAGCCTTTAATGAATCTAATTCGAGGTATAGCTAATGAAATGAAAGAAATTAAAGCTAAAGGAGGAAGAATTGCTATTGTAGGAGGTCCTGCAATTGTTCACACTGGTTCTGGTGAATATTTGGCTTCATTAATCCGTGAAGGCTACATTGATTGTTTGATGG
>CAYPJH010000130.1:0-3520 GCA_964411035.1 uncultured Methanobrevibacter sp.
AATATTGCAATAGCTGTTCAGGACCATGGATATAATGAAAAAATGGGAGATAGAGACTTTAGATTTGAAAAAATTAGAGAAAAATTAGACAAGCCGATAAAGCCTGAAGAGTTCGGATTCATTGGAAATGTTCCTGAATACTATTCAAGAATGAAAGATGTTGAAGAGGGACTGAAAGAAGAAGGAATAGACATTGAACCGCTAATAATGGATACAAAATTCGCATCAATAGCCGGAATGCAATATGATGAAATTGCAATGAATTTAAATAGCTATATTGTAATAGATATTGGAAATGGACACACTACAGCAGCTACAATAGAAAATGGAAAAATACAAGGAGTATTTGAGCACCATACATCAAATTTAGATGGAGAATCTCTAAATAAATACTTAACCAAACTGGCTAATGGAACAATAACAAACAAGGAAGTCCATGATGATCATGGCCACGGTGCACATGTATTAAACCCTATATCAAAAATTGAAAAAGTAATAGTAAGCGGGCCAAAAAGAGAATTGATAGAAGAATCCGAATTTGATTGGCATTATGCATGTCCTGGAGGAGATGTTATGATGACAGGTACAATAGGTTTAATTAAAACACAGGAATATTTTAAAGGTAGAAAATGTTAGATCTTGATAGCCACATTCACAGTTGTTACTCTCACGACTCCCATACGAAAATTGAAGATATAATTGAAACAGCTGTTAAAAAAAACCTAGATATAATTGCTATTAGTGACCATAACACTGTTGAAGGATCAAAAAAAGCTCAAATGGTTAATCAGACAGACTTGCTTATCATACCTTCAATTGAAATATCTACAACACAAGGCCATCTTATTGGATTTGGTTGCACAGAGCTAATAGCAAAAGACTTACCTCCTGCAGAAACTATTGATAGAATACATGACCAGGGCGGTTTAGCAATAGTACCTCATCCATACTGTTTTTATAGACATGGACTGCTACATGATAATGATGAAAAATTAAAATTTGATGCAATAGAGACAAAAAATGCAAGATTTATATTAGGCTATTGTAATGGAAAATCAGAAAAATTAGCTAAAAACAGAAAAATTCCCTCACTTGGAGCAAGTGATGCTCATTATAAAGAATTTATAAAAGACTGCTATACTCAAATTAACTGTCAAAAAGACATTGACAGCGTTTTAAAAGCCATTAAAAAAAATAAAGTAAAGGCCTGTGGAAAAGGCACATCTAATATAATGTTGGCTAAATACTTATTTAATAAAAATGTTTTGAAAAAATACTAGTTTTTAACCAGAGTTATTTTAATTACAGAAACGTTGATTTCGCTTCCATCATCTCTTTGAACGACTTCAGTTGAAATTTCAATATCATCAACAACTGCATTTTCAATAAATTTATTTCTAACAACTTCAGCAACATCGACAGCACGATTAATAGTTCTTCCTCTTGCTTTTAAAGTTACAGTATTGGTTTCATTGTTTAGTTGTGTTACAACAGCTAAAACATAGTTCATTAAAGGTTTATTTCCAATATAAATAATAGATTCATCCATATTTAATACTCCATTATAATTAAAAATAAATTTTATATTATAAATTAAGTTAATTATTCAATAAAAAGTTAACTATTAAAAAAATAAAAAAAGATTTTACTCATCAGCACGCTGAATGAGTAAAAGCTTATTGATTGAATCTAATACTGCCTCAATACTGGCCATTACAATATCATCATTAGTAGCTCTTCCGGTTGATTTATTTTTAGAATCAGAAGTTATAACAAATACTTCTGCTAATGCATCAGTTCCACCGGTAATTGCTTCTAAATTATATTCTTCAAGTTCAATATCCATTGCATCAGAAATTAAAAATTTAATAGCATTTAATGCAGCATCAACAGGACCGACACCGGTTGCTGAAGTTTCCTTTTCAACACCATTGATTTCTAATTTTACAGTAGCTGTAGGTGATACAATAGCTCCACATAATAAACCAAGCCCTTTGAGTTTTATAGGAGTTTCTTTTGCAGAGCTTAATTCAGTAACAGCAATAGCTTTTAAATCTGAATCAGTAATGGTTTTACCTTTATCACCTAATGCTTTAATCTGATTGAAAACTCTTGAAAATTGTTCATCATCTAATTCAATGTGGTATTGATCAAGTTTTGATTTTAAAGCATTGGCACCAGTGTGTTTACCAATTACAATTCTTCTGGAATGGCCTACAAGTTCAGGAGATATTGGTTCATATGTTAATGCATTGTTAAGAATTCCATGAACATGAATTCCGGATTCATGTGCAAATGCATTATCTCCAACAATAGGTTTGTTAACAGGCATCTTAATTCCAGTAATACGGCCTACAAATTCAGAAACATTGTATAATTGAGTTGTATCTATACCAATGTCGATTCCGTAAACTGCTTTAAGAGTTACAGCTAATTCTTCAAGTGAAGAATTTCCAGTTCTCTCACCAATACCGTTGATTGTAACATGAGCCTGATCTGCTCCATTTTCAATAGCTGTTAAAGTATTTGCAGTAGCTAAACCAAAGTCATTGTGGAAATGAACACTAATAGGTGTCTTAAATTCACTTTTTAAATCTGAAATTAATTCACGGGTAACAACAGGGGTTAAAACTCCAACAGTATCAGGGACGTTTAAGAAATCTGCCCCTGCATCAACAACTGCTCTGTAAACATCGATTAAAAAATCTTTCTCAGTTCTTGTTGCATCTTCTGCTGAAAATTCAATGGTTAAACCATGATCTTTACCATATTCCACTCCATCAATAGCTGTTTGAATAATTTTATCTTTATCCATTTTAAGTTTATAATCTCTGTGTAATGGAGAAGTTCCAATGAAAATATGCATGTAATCCAAATTAGCATCGAGAACAGCATCCACATCTTTTTTAACGGTTCTTGCCAAACCTACAGTAGTAGCATCAATAATATCATTAATTTGACTACATGCTTTTACTTCACCTTTAGAAGATGCTGGAAAACCTGCTTCAATTTTATCAACACCAAGTTTATCTAACTTTTGAGCAATTTGGATTTTTTCGTCAACAGTTAAAGCAACCCCTGGAGCTTGTTCTCCATCTCTCAAGGTTGTATCAAAAATATAAACATTGTCCGCTAAGTTCATATTTTCTTTTTTAATTGTTTCCATATCTATGCCATACATATTTACACTTCCATTAGTATATTACTTATGTAATTTTATTTAATTTAAAGTTATCTTTTTCTTGACTTTTTAACAACAACTACTAAAATTACAATAACTATAATTAAAATAGCTAGAGTATAATATAAAAATTCAGAAAGTGGAGTTTCATGTTTATCAATGTCTAATGAATATAGATAACCGTCTTCACCAGCGAAAAATACGCTGTTTCCATATATTGCCGGTGAGGATGAAAATTGATTGTTGAATAACATTGTTCCCGGATTATATGTGAATATTTCCTGTCCAGTATATTTATTTAAAACATAACAGTTACCATTGTTGGATCCAAAAGCAATG
>CAYPJH010000131.1:0-1756 GCA_964411035.1 uncultured Methanobrevibacter sp.
TGATAGGCTATGATCACCCCCCTGTCGTGATGGGAGACATCTTCCTTTTATCTGTCATGTACTCTCAACTAGCTTGACTCCATCTGTGGGCACCTATCCTTGTTACCAATGTGTCACCTTGAAGGTAAGCCAAGTTAGATCGTTTGCAACCTTATGCTTTTAATCCTTTCTTTTTCCAAGACAGGGTTTCTCAGTGTAACATCCCTGGCTGTCCTGGAACTCATTCTGTAGACCAAGTTGGCTTCGTACTCACAGAGATCCGCCTGCCTCTACCTCGTGAGTACTGGGATTAAAGGTGTGTGCCACCACTGCCCGGTTGTTTCTAGTACATTTTTATTCTTTGAAAGTTCCATACATTTATATAAACGTACATAGATAAGTATATATGTACGTATATCTCCATAAGTACATCCCTTCAATTCTCCTAGTGCCCCAAGCCCCATTACCCTCAGTGATGCCTAATCTTCCTTGGCAACTTGACATGCCTTGGAGGAGAGAACCACAGCTGAAGAATTGCCTTCAGCAGATTTACTTCTGGGAATGTAGGTCAGTGGACGTTGTTTTGGTTGATGACTGATGGGGGAGGACCCAGCCTATTGTGCCTGATGGACTTTGGCTCTGTAAGAAAGCAAGCAAGCTGCTCATGGGCAGAGAAGCAAGGCAGTAAACCGTGCCTCCATGGTTTCTGCGTCAAGCTCCTGCCCGGGCTGCCCCCCATGATGGGTTGTAATCATAAGCCAAACAAATCCTTTCTTCCCACAAGTTGATTTTGGTTCGCAGTTTATCACAGCAACAGAAAGCAAACTAGGAAACCCCCCAGCTTCACATCTTCTTTTTATTTTATCTTGTTCTTAATAACCCTACTGAGTTCGATTAATGCTGCCCATATGCATATAGGTGTGTGGCCATCCAAGATCCCAAAGGGTCTCTCACTACAGGCATTTTGTTAAGCTGAACACTGCTAATTACTATCAATAATGCCAGTGATTGATCTTTTTATTTCACTTATTATGTATGTGTGTTTGTATAACAGCGTGAATTCAGACATCAGAGGACAAGCTTGTGGAATTCATTGTCTCTTTCTTCTTTAGATGCATTCTGGATGTCAAAGTCAAGTTGACAGGCTTGCATCATCAGGGGTCAAGAACCTTTACCCACTGAGCCGCCTCAAAGCCCTGGTGACTCATCTTTACTATTAACACTCTGAATGTTTACTTCTCCTTCAAATAAGCAAAGCCGTTGGGGGGCAGGTGGTTTGGGTCCTTTGATCCTTTTAGATCCTTGCCTATGACTGACCGCCTTGAACAGGGGCTGCCTCCTGAGTGGCCCCTCTTGTGGTGACCAGATATGTGGTCATTATAGCAGCACTTCAAACAAGACAAGGCTCTATGAATGTTGGGTAACCCTGAAGCTATTCCTACTCAAGATGGATTGTGGAGAGAGCTAGGTGCAGTTACAAATGCACTTGGGAGGCTGAAGCAGAAAATCACAAGTTTGAAACCATTCTGCATTCTGTTCCTGCAGAAAAAGAGGAGGAGGAGGAGAAGGAGGAGGAAGAGGAAGAGGGAGGAAAAGGAGGAGGAGAAGGAGAAGAAGAAGAAGAAGAAGAAGAAGAAGAAGAAGAAGAAGAAGAAGAGGAAGAGGAAGAGGAAGAGGAAGAGGAAGAGGAAGAGGAAGAAGAAGAAGAAGAAGAAGAAGAAGAAGAAGAAGAAGAAGAAGAAGAAGAAGAAGAAGAAGAAGAAGAAGAAGAAGAAGA
>CAYPJH010000132.1:0-1951 GCA_964411035.1 uncultured Methanobrevibacter sp.
ATCGCTTGAAAATTCTCGTGAAGTAGCTGGCATCAGAAAAGCCGCATTGCTCGCCGATGGCTTGTATAGAATCGTTGGTGGATTCCAATAGCCAGCGGGCATGAGAAACCCTGGCACGATTCAAATGCTCTGTGATCGACACCCCAACCTCCTTCTTAAACGAAGTGGAAAGATGCCCGTCACTTACGTTGAACATCGTTGCGAGCTTATGCAAAGAAACACCTTGCTGATAATTGAAATCAATGAAATCCAATGATTTCCGAACCGCAGCGCTGTAATTTGACTGTGAATATTTAGCGACAAGTTTGCAATATTCCGTCACCATATCTCTATAGGTGGTCTGAACGGGAATCTGCTCCTGTTGATCTACTAAACGATTGTATTTTACAAATGTCTCATCCAAGCGCAAAATATGAACTCCTGTTTCCATCGCCGCGCGGCGAAGCAGTGCATTGAGCTCAATTGCCGCATATTGCGGTTTTAATCCAAATTGCTTATGATAGTTTATTTGGAAATTTACATATTTCGTAGCAAGCAGGGCAGCTTGCTCGATGTTTCCCCTTTTCACGGCATTGAGCAGCTCTTCTTCCCAAGAATATCCCTTGGAAAGTGTACTTGTACGATACGCCTCACTCTGATCGGAATTATATACGGTGCTCATGAAATCCGGCAATACTGCCGAAATGTCACTGGAGCTGTGAAATTCCAATTGTTTATCCTTGCAAATCAAGCCGCTGATGAGAAAAATCTGTAAGCTGACCCAAAATTCACGCTGCTCAATCCGTGGGACATGGCCCAGCCCAAGAACTAAATCCTGGTGAAACCTGGAAGGAATCTTATATTTTTCTATAATTCGCCCTATATCTTCTTCGGACACCCGGCGATAGTTGTATGGCCCGATCACCACAAATTCATAGGGCGGCGGGTCTCCGCCTGTGTCCAACAGGAAAGAGACATAGTGGCTGCCGAAGGCGTCTACACAGGAATAGGCCATTCCCGGTCGAAGAGGATCACGTAACGCCTGCACCATGGCGCTGTAATCATAATTTTGAAACAGACGCTCCCGCAGATGGAAATCCAGCTTGGGCAAATCCTGATACGGTTCCCGAAACAGATGGGTTCTCACATGGAGCAGCTGAAATATATTCAATAGGGTATCTAATGGATTCGGTGTATACATAATGACCACCTCATCTCTGATTATTTTTAATTTTTTTCATTTATAAATGGTATTTCTAAAAATTGTACAAAAAGAAATGAAAAAAGTCAATGAAAAAGACGCCGAATTTTAGTAAAATATAGGCAATCTGATGCGCGCGCGTCAAGATTTAAGTAAAATGAAATGAGGTGCATTCCATGAATCCGGAAATCGAATTTCGCGAAAAATTCAAGCCAGACTACAGCGGCATGACGCTGATCGAGCGTCCATTCTGTGAAATGGAGAACTGCTTTGGCGCAAAACAGACCTATTATTTGGACGTTATTACGCCGCCGGATCCATCTGATACCCCCAGGCCTGTGGTGTTTTTTGTCCACGGCGGGGGGTTCCGTCAGCCCTGTGACAAACGGCAGGCGTATATCAGCGTCTTTGCCCGTACACTGACCCAAGCGGGATACGCTGTGGTGTCGCCGGACTACCCCGTTTACGACAACGATGAGCAGTTCAACGTACCGGGCAACGAGCTTCTCGCATGCAAGAAAGCCGGTGAAGCGGTTCACCGCGCGTATCAGTATATCACAGAGCACGCCGTGGAGCTGGGACTGGATGCGGAGCGCATTTCTATCATGGGCGGCAGTGCCGGAGGAATGGCGGGATTTTACGGGATCGCCAACTATCATGACCGGTACCGCGCCTTCATCAACATGTGGGGCGCACCGAAGGAAGTCCCGAATTTGGCCGCGTTCCCGCCCACATTGTCTATTCACGGCAATGCGGATGCCCAGGTTCCCT
>CAYPJH010000133.1:0-5103 GCA_964411035.1 uncultured Methanobrevibacter sp.
AGGTGTTATTACTTATATTATTACAGGATTGAATGTTCCTAATTTACCTGCATTTAACATAGGTTATGTTAACATTCTGCAATTTATACTTTTAACAATACCAAGTGTATTCATTGCAAAATATGCTGCACAGCTATCTAAAAAGATTAATACACAAATATTAAAAGTAATGCAAATAGTTGTAATATCTTACATTGGTTTGAATATGATCGGAATAGTTTAAAAACATTATTTCAAGACACTGTCAAAAACTTTTCTGATTCTTGTATTTTTGTTTTTGGAATAAAGAAAATCAGAAGCATATACCTTCAAAAATAAAAAAACAAAACTCGAATCACTGATTTAATATTATATCGATATATTTAAATATATAGAAATATATACAAAATTACATGGAAGATAATAATAACTGTTGTAGATTTTCAGTTGAAGATTTAATAAAATCGTTACCTTCTGATGAAACTTTAGAAGCGAATGCAGCATTATTAAAATCTTTAGCTGATGAAACTAGATTAAAAATAATCTATTTATTAAAAAATGGAGAATTATGTGCTTGTGAGATATTAGAATCTATTGATAAGGCACAATCAACAATATCTCATCATCTAAACCTAATGAAAAAGGAAGGTGTTTTATCAGCACGTAAACAGGGAATCTGGGTTTATTATAAATTAGCTAACGATAATATTATAGAAAATCTTGAAAATCTTTTAGATATAATAAGGTGATAAGATGACAGAAAAAATAGCTTTAGCTTCCTGTAATGGAATGAGTCCTAATGGATTAGTATCCCGCGTTGCAGTTGGAGACTGTAAAAAGGAGAATAAAAATTTAATATCTATTTGCATGGGTTCAGCTTCAGCAGATATTGAAGGTTCAAACAATGAAATGCTTAAAAAATATCCTATTATAGCTATAAATGGTTGCAGTGGGGAATGTGTAAATAAGATTTTAAATAACAAAGAAATAGCTGTTTTTAAAACAATTAATGTTGGAGAATCCTTAAAAGAACATATGATTTCTTCAAAAGATCCTTTCAGATTAGATGATGAAGGAGAAAAATGTGTTGAAATCATTAAGAATAAAATTAATGATGAAATAAAAGATATTTAAGTGATAAAATGGATTATTTTAATAATGGAATATGGGAAAAATGGGCTAACGATAATTATGAAGACTTTAAATCTCTTAAAGATGGTGCTAAAATAGCTATGTTACTACCAGACACAGACAATATTATAGTTCTTAAAAAGGATAATAAAATCACTGTGGAAATAGATGACAGATATTCCTTTGAATTTCCATTTGCTCAAATAGCTTTCAAATTTGGAGATAACACTGTTGACAAAGTATTAAATGACTCTTCACTTGTAACATTAAAGAAACTTACTTTAGACAATGATGTTGGAATAATGTCTTTTGTAGATGAAAGTACATTAAATAAATTTAACTATAAGAATTTCTTGAAAAGGTTTGGGTTTGAAATAAGCCCTAGCTGTACTTGTGGGTGTTGCTGATGGCAGATAATTGGAATTTTGATGGGTTAACTCACAATGTTCTAGTTAAAAATAACAATTCCTGTTGTTGTGGGAATGATTCTTTTCCAGACACTTCAAAAATAGAAAATTCTACTAATACTATTGATTCAGTTACTCCAGAGTTCTTAATAGATTTTGAAATATTTTTAAAGCAATTAGGAATTATAGAAATAGCTTATGTTAATGATATTAAAGATTATTTTATCGATAAGTTAAATTTTAAGTTTAATTCAGCTATTTTAATTTCACATGAAATTAGTCAAGCTATTCATGATGCTGGTGCAGGTAGTCAAGCTCAAGAGTATAATAATGATTTATATAGGGATTTTGGAAATTTAACCTATAACATCTCAGATTATTTAAGGTTAAGAGGTTATGAAACAATGGTTGCTCATCCAGGAGAGGAAACTATTGACTTTTCATATTTAGCTCAAAATGCAGGTATGGGATATATTGGAAAAAGTGGGCTTTTAATAAGCCCAAATAATGGCCCAAATCAGAAAATAGCTGCAATTTTAGTAAATATTAAGAATTTACCAGAAAAGCATAATAATCCTTATAAGTGGATTTCAGATTATTGTAATTATTGCCACTCCTGTGTTAAAGCATGCCCTCAAGATAGCTTAATTTTAGATGAAGAAACTAATGCTGTAACTTTAATAGAAGAACTATGCATTGGTTGTACAGAAGGTTGTACAGAGTGCATTAAAGCATGTCCATTTTATAAAAAAGGATATGATAAGGTTTTAGAAAAATATGAAAAAATTAAAAATATAATGTGCTAGAAATTTGAAAATAAATAGAGTGGTGTTTATTGTCCGTTTTGTATCATTGATCTATTTTAAGATTTCTTCAATATCAATTTCTTTTAGTACCTTTTTTCTAAGAATTTTATCAATACCTGTTCCATATTGTGCTGCTTTTTTAGGACGATATGCAAACTCTTCTGGAATATTTAAACATCTAGCAACTTCTCTTAAAATATTTTTACGAATTTTATCATTTTCATTAGCTATTTTATATTCAATTGGAATATTTAGTGCAAATTCAACAAGTTTTTTATCTAGAAAAGGCAATCGTAGCTCTACACTATTGGCCATTGACACTGCATCATCACGTTCTAAATTTACATGGTACATATTATTGATGTCGTGTCTTAATTCTTCTATTAATTTACCTTCACTAAATGATTTTAAATATCTGTTATATCCTGCAAATAGCTCATCTGCACCCTGGCCTGAAATTGCAACTTTTCCTCCATCTTCATGTATCTGTTTACATGCAAGATAAATTGTCATTCCAACCCCTAGTTTCATTAGATTATTCTCACCAATAAGTTGTGCAACATCTTCAATATTTTCCTTTACAATATCTGGAGTAACATTGATTATTTTTAAAGGTAATTCCAGCCAATTAGCTAATTTTTTACTTGCAAGAATATCTTTAGAGTTTTCTCCTCCAACTGAATATAATGTAATTTTAAGGGGTTTGATTTTACTGATTTCTTTTAATATAACAGTTAAAATAGTGCTGTCAACACCTCCTGAAAAGATTACATTAACTTCATCAAGATATTTAACTCTTTTAAAAACAGCTTCTTCAAGTAAATTTTTAAGCTTGCTTTTAATGTTTTCTGTAGCTGGAATACTGGTTTTGGAAATATTCATATAATCTACAACTTTCCAATTATATAGAATGCTGCCTGGTTTAAGGGAATAAATATTTTTAAAATTGGCTTGTTTTAATGAGTATTTTGAGCTTGAAAATGCATTTAAATCATTGCTGATTGAGTAGAATAAAGGTTTCACACCTAAGGGGTCTCTGCAGATTGCTAAATTTTCACCATCCCAAACAGCAAAACTATAATCTCCATCCAACAGGTTCATTGTCATTTTACATGCTTCTAGAAGATTGGAATCTTTATAAAAATATTTTAAAAGGTTTAAGATTAAATTACAATCTGTTTTAATATTGTCTTTCTTAATATACTCTTTAAGTTCATCAAAATTATAAATCTCTCCATTAAACACTAACACCCAATTTTCAAAACTAACTGGTTCATAATTATCTTCTTCATCACCTAAATTAAAAATGCTTAATAGATTATGGCCTAAAGCTATTTTATAATTATTTTCATCACTGAATTTATCTAAATCTATGTCTAAAAAAATTTTATTATCTAAAAAGATTCCAGTAGAATCTATTCCTCTATTTTTTGTCAGTTTTAGAAGTTCAATTATCTTTGAAGCTTTAAAGTTTCCTTCAAGACCTACAATAGAACACATAATTATTAAATATATATCATTTAATATTAAAACATTTATTAAGATAAACAAATATAATTATTAATATTATAATTAAGGAGATTCATCACATGGAAATTAAGGAAGATGCAGAAAAAATTGTAAATGAATTTTCAGAGAAATTAGAAAATATACCTGAACTTGAAGAAACATGGTATATTACAGATAATTTAAATCTCACTCGCGAAGATAAAGCTCATGAGAAAAATCCTGAAAAAATATTAAGAAATGCCCATATCGATAAAGATGGAAATCTTATTGTTAAAAAAGCAGATTGGATTTAAAGAGGAATTAATATGAGAATGGATTTAGTTCTTGCTGTTCTTGATGTTCCTGGTCAATTAGTTAGGGTGCTTGAACCTATAAGTGGCCTGGGAGCAAATTTAGTAACAGTCATCCATAATAGGGATGTTAAAGATGATAAAGGAAAAATTCCTGTTAGAATAACATTAGAAGGAAAAAGAGAAAGTTTAAACAGGGTTATTGATAAATTCAATGAACTTGAAATAACCATTCTTGAAATGGATGATATTGTAAGGAAAATAAAAGTAAGCACTATATTAATCGGCCATATTGTTGATACAGATATTCGAGATACAATGGATAAGATAAACCAGTTAAATGGTGTCTATGTAGTTGGGTTTGATATTCAGCTTAATGGTGAAAATAAATCATCTGCACTACTTAATATTGAAACAGATGTTGATAAAAAACAGCTTGTTTTTGATAAAGTTGAACAAATAGCTAAAGAAAAACAATTATTAATGATTAATGAAGTTTAGTGATATAATGAAAGAGTGTAAAGTCATAATAATGGGATTTGGTGCAGTTGGTCAGGGAATTGCTGAAGCCATTTCTCTTAAAAAAGAATCAATAAAAAAAGATTATGGAGTGGAGTTAAAAATAGTTGCAGCTGCTGATTCTTCATCATCAGCAATATGTCAAGACGGTTTAGATGAACAATTACTTCTTAAAACAAAAAAAGAAAGTAGAAATTTAAGTGAATATCCGGAATACGGATCAAATAAATGTAATATTAGTGTTTTAGAAAGTGTTGATTATGATTGTTTATTTGAAGCAACACCAACTAATATTAATGATGGTCAACCAGGATTAAGCCTTACATTAAAGGCATTTAGCGATAAAAAAGATGTAATAACCTCCAATAAAGGTTATTTGGCATTGAACTTTAATGAAGTGATTGAAGCTGCTGAAAAGAATAATGTTCAATTTAGATATGAAGCAACAGTTGGAGGGGCTAT
>CAYPJH010000134.1:0-1602 GCA_964411035.1 uncultured Methanobrevibacter sp.
CAAAAGTCAAAAATAGGGGCTGGGGATGTGGCTCAAGCGGTAGCGCGCTCCCCTAGCATGCGTGCGGCCCGGTTCGATCCTCAGCACCACACACAAACAAAGATGTTGTGTCCGCCGATAACTAAAAAATAAATATTAAAATTCTCTGTCTCTCTCTCTCTCTCTCTTTAAAAAAAAAAAGTCAAAAATAATTGTTCTTTACTTACTATTTGAGAAGAAAAAAGTTCATAATTGGAAGAAAAAGAAAATAACTTTGGTAAATAGATAACCATCTCTCAATTTTAAATCATTTGATAAAATTAAAATGCCAATATTTATATATAATTAAAATATCAGTATTATACACAAATATATACTTTAATTAATCAAGTAAAGATTGAACAGAAAAGGAAATAAACATTTCAAGTACAACTCAAATTCTACAAATATAATTTTTCAGTTTACTCTTGCCCCTAAGAGTTCAATTGGTTATTTTTCTTTTAGAAGGAGGGCGGGAACACCTAATTCAATGACACTGCACTTTCTTTACCAGAAAGGAAGATTTCTCGAATACTAGTATCTACCACAAATCTACAAATCAGTAAGCCAATCAAACAGCCTTAAAAACAAGATTCATAATACCCTAAATGCCATATCATGAATCAAATATTATTATTATGTACCTTTAGATGACCAAGATCCAAAAGTAGTAGATTAGATGTAGGAGTAAAAATTCCATCTTGTGGTACAATAATATATGAAGCCTTCAAGTTAATTCTGAGGTCAAGAACTTTCTGTGTTTCAATAATATACAAAATACCTGTAGAAAATTTAAACCTTTGAAATGAATACTTCTCAGAAATTACTTAAGAAATACAGAATCACTAAACATACAAATTGATAGCATAATCATAAAATAATATGAAACTAGTATTGATTTCAAAATAATCTTGAGCAAAATATTTCCAAAATAAATGCAAATTATTTGTTGGTTAATGTGTACACTAATTAAATCTGAGTATAAAATTAGAGCAATTTCAAAAAAAAAAAAAAAAAAAAACAATGGTTTTTAGCCCACACATTCAATTTGGCTAAAACTGGGGAGAAAGATACTGACCAAAAAAAAAAAAAAAAATTAAGTGATATGAAACATTTTTTCATGGTTACTATTAGAATCTGTATGCAGTCATTCCAACTCATAAATTTAATACAGTTAAACAATGGTAACTTGATCTTGATGATTTTACTCTGAAAGGATGAAAACTGCTGGATCATTAAATCATCTTTAATAAAATCATATGTAAACCAGAAAAGGCAACAAACCAGGGTTCCACATTCCTTAGATATTGTTCAAAAAATTTTAATTCAATCACTTGCATGTGATTAGTAAGCCAAATTAATCTACTTTAGTGCTGGAGTCCAGCATCAGCTTTTTTTTTTTTTTTTTAATTTAACCTTTATTTATTTGTTGTTGACTTGTTTTTATGTGATGCTGAGGATCGAACCCAGAGCCTCACCCATCCAAGGCAGGTGCACTACCACTGGGCCACAATCCCAGCCCCAGCATCAACTTTTAAATCAAATTATTAATGACTCCATCAGATAGGAACCCCTCCTTTATAT
>CAYPJH010000135.1:0-12694 GCA_964411035.1 uncultured Methanobrevibacter sp.
GTGGTTCTTCTTCATATACATCTAAAGCAGCTCCCCCAATTTTATTTTCAGATAATGCATTGTAAAGTGCTTCTTCGTCAATAATTCCTCCACGAGCACAGTTAGCTATAAATGCAGTATCTTTCATTATTTCAAATTCATCAGTTGATATTAAGTGTTTTGTTTCAGGAGTGAGAGGTACGTGAATTGTAATAAAGTCTGCATTTTCTAAAACAGTTTTTAAATCGGTTAATGTAACGCCCATTTGTTTTGCAACTTCTTCTGGAAGATATGGATCATATACAACTGCGTCCATTTCAAATGCTTTACATCTGTTTACAACTTGTGAACCGATTCTACCCATTCCGATAACACCGAGAGTTTTATTTCTAAGTTCAACACCCATGAATTTTTTCTTTTCCCATTTACCTTCTTTTACAGACTTATCTGCAATAGTTAATTTACGTGCAAGTGCAAGTAATAATCCCATTGTATGTTCTGCTACAGTAATTGAAGTAGATTCTGGAGAATTAACGACCATTATTCCTTTTTCAGTAGCAGCATCTAAATCAATATTGTCTACACCGACTCCGGCTCTTGCAATGATTTTAAGGTTGTCTGCTTTGTTAATTATTTCTTTTGTAAGTTTTGTTCTACTTCTTACTATAATTCCATCATATTCATGTATGGTTTCAGATAATTCTTCAGGAGTAATGTCTGTTTTTACAACAACTTCTCCTGCTTGTTTTAAATTTTCTATACCTTTCTCATTGATTGCATCTGCAACAAGTACTTTCATTATTTCACCAATTTAGATTTTTCATGTTATTCAAAAAGTTTAATAACTTTAAATAATAAACTAATATAGATTAAATTTATATATTTCTTTATATTTAAAATTTAATCAATTTAATATAAAATTAAGGTGATTTAATAATGGTAAGTATAGATTATTTTCCAATATCAACGGCAAATGAAATTCCTGGTTATGAAATAATAGAAACAAAAGGTTTTGTTTATGGGTTGACTGTAAGAAGGAGAGGTGCTGGAGGTCAAATATCTGCAGGATTACGTTCTCTTGTTGGTGGAGAAATTAAAGAATATGTAAAAATGATGGAAGAAACCCGTGATGAATCTTTAAATAGGATGATTGAACATGCAAAACAAATGGATGCAAATGCGATTATAGCTGCACGTTATGATTCTAATGATATTTCAAATGTAATGCAAGAGATATTGTCTTATGGAACAGCTGTTGTTGCAAAAAAAATTGAATAGGATAGAGGGTTTAAAATTTTCAATGAAAATTTAAATTTTAAAGATAAGAAAATTCCTAGAATCATCTTAGGCTATGCTCCATTTATTGCCGAAGCTTATTTTGGCCATAGAGCCAGATTATATCAATTAGATTTACATGAAAATCCAAAAAATATTGCTAAAATAATCATTGAGTCTTATAATCAAGGTGTTAGAGCAATAAATCTTGTAAATGATGATGCTCTTATTAAAGGTTTTGACATGGCTTTGGATGAAGGATGTGAAATGGATGTAATAGCTACAATCGGAAAATCAGATGTAGATTATATGAATCCGAATTATGACGTGGCTAAAGAGGTGGATTGGGAAGATGATATTGAGTTATTCTCAAAGTACAACTCTCCGGTTATGATTTTAGATGAGTTCATTACAGATGGTTATGATTGGAATTTGAATAAAGAAATATTAGAAGCTATTAATGATACAAATTCATTATCAGGTATTTCCACATCTTTCCCATGCAGAACAACAAAAGAAATAGTATCTAAGAATTTTAATTTAGATTTATTTGATTTTTATATGATTCCTTTAAATAAATTAGCTTATATGGTTGATATTCCCTCATTTTTAAAAAATGAAAGAGAAGCATTTAAAAATGAGATATCTAAGTTAGATAAAAAAATAATAGCTACAAGAACATTAGGGGCAGGAATTTTAAAGCCTCAGGAAGCATTTGACTTTTTCAAATCCTTTGATTTGCCTGATTTAATAACTGTAGGGGTTTCCAGTGAAAAAGAAGTTAAAGAAGACTTTAATATATTAAAAAATCTTTAACTTTGATTATTTTTTATAAATTAACAACTTCATATTTTTCAAAAGGAACATATCCTAATTCTTTTAATTCTAAATTTAAACTTTCAAGTCCTTCTTCTAATTCTTTAACGTTTTTGTTTGATGGTTTTTTTCCTGTAATTGAGAGATATTTTTTTGAATCAATATTGCAGTATTCACATTCAAAGTTACAGCATCTGTTTTGCTCTTCACAGCCATAACCTTCAGCATTTGGATCGGTTCCAATAACAATATCTTCAATTATGCCGGCTACTCTTTCATCAGGAGCAAACATAGCTATTTTTTGACTGTATTTACATATTCCAATTGCTTTTTGGCCTTTAAAGTTACATATCCATTTTATTGGGTATTCTTTCATTCCTTCAATTTTTAAGTTTTCCATGTTAGTTCACCTAATTGTTTTTTCTTTCTTTAATTAGTTTTAATAAGTCTTGTGAGTTTTCAAATTCTTTTAACTCCCAAGATTTAATAACAGGTATTTCTCCGATTAAATCATTAATTTTTTCATTGTCTACTATAAAAATAGAATCTGCAGAGGTAATAAGTGACAAGTCTTTAAGAGGCACTGCCATTTTTTCTAAAGTTTCAGGACTTCTATTTTTTTCAATGTTTGCTATGAGTGGATTTGATTCTTCATTTTTATTTTTTGCAGCTGCATCAAATGGACTTTTATTAGTTGAAATCACTCCGTATCCTAATTTTGATAATATTTTAACATTTTCATTATCACTGTATTTTATGTTTTCACCGTTATTTGCAGGTTTTAAAATATTTATGTTTTCAGTTATTTTTCTCTCTAAAATTTCTTCAAGAAGTAATGCAGTTTCAGTATTAACTTTAATCATATCATTTTCATATTTATACATGGTTGCTCTTGATACATGTGCCATGTCTGCTAAATCTTTTAAGGATAATGAATGTTCTTCCCTGTATTTTTTTAATAGATTTCCATTTATTTTAACAAAATATCCGCCTCTATTAGCTATTACTTCAGGATATTCTCCATATAGAATCATATGTTTAAATGTGTTTAGGGTGATTGTTGGAATATCATATCTTTCATATATTATTCCATCTTCTAATTTTCCTTTTCTGCTTTTTTCCCCTATGATTAAAGGGGATGCTAGGAAGATGGTAGCCAATTGTTTCATTTCCTCCGAATTGGCTTTACTTACTCCATCAATGTTATTGAATGTTTTTAAAAGTAACATTAAAAGATTTTTACGAGCTACAATATCAAATGAACCATAGTTATAGATATTTGATGTTTCAAAACCTTCTGATTTTAAAAAATTGTTTATTTCCTGATTCATTTTATTTCTATGTTGCATTTTAAAAACCTCTCATGTTATTGATTTAATTTTCATAACACTAATATTTTATTATATTTAATGTTCATATTTATATGTAAGGTGATTTTAATTAATTATTTACATGTTGGAATTGATGATACTGACTCTCCGGATGGGATGTGCACTACTTTTTTAGCAAGCCAGATTATTAATAAATTGGAAGAAAATAATATAAAAATCATAGGATATCCCAGATTAATTAGATTAAATCCTTTTGCAAGGTATAAAACAAGAGGAAATGGGGCGGTGTCTTTTAAAATCAATTTAGATGATGATATTGATTTAGCTAAAGAGATTATTTTAGATCATGTTTCAAATTTATCCATGTTTGATTGTGATAATACGAATCCTGGAGTTATTTTTTATGAAGGTGAAATAACTTCTCAAATGGAAGATTATGCTTTTAAAGCTATTTATGAAATTATTTCAATTAAAGAGGCTAAAGAATTTGCCAATAAGATAAATGCCGAAATTCATACATTTAAAAAAGGCAGGGGAATAATTGGATCCCTTGCAGCTATTGCATTGCCTCTTAAGGATTACACTTTTGAGTTATTGACTTATAGGGATAGTGGCAATTACGGCAGTAAAAGAAAAATTGATTATGATTCTGTTTATAGAATGGATAAGGAGACATTCCCTGATACTTTTGAAAGTATTGATTATGGGGAGAACTATATTGCAATTGAACCTAAAACTCCCTGCCCTGTTTTATATGGGATCCGTTCCAATACTGTTGATTCTCTTAAAAAAGCTTTTAATATAGTGGAAGTAAATGAGCCTATTGTTGATTGTCAAATTTTTAAAACAAATCAACATACTGACATGCATATTCAAAAGGTCAGTTCTATTAAAGATTTAAATAGATTTGGCTGTTATGAGTTTGTAGGTGAAGTTAAAACTCTACCTAAAATCATTGTTGGAGGACATATGTTTTTTTATGTAGGTGATGAAAATGATTCTATTGAATGTGGTGCATATGAACCAACTAAGGGATTTAGAAATTATATTGAGAAATTAAGAGTTGGGGATGTTTTAAGATTATTTGGTGGGGTTAATGAAAAGAATACCTTTAATATTGAAAAATTTCAGGTTTTATCATTAAATAATGTTGAATATAAAAATCCTAAATGTAAGAAGTGTGGGAAAACAATGTCTTCTGCAGGTAAAGGTAAAGGATTTAAATGTAAGAAATGCGGTTATAAAATTAAAGAGGATAAAAAAATTGAAGTTGAGCTTTCAAGAGATATTGTTGAAGGTAAATTTTATGAAACTCCAGTTTCTGCAAGGAGACATTTATCTAAACCGTTATGCCGTATGGATTTGGATTAATAATTTTATTATCTGTTCTCATTATATGAACTTTCACTTTCACCACCCCATAATTGTTTTCACATTTAGTGAATTTTTTGCGATTAAATAGTATTACTTTATATATTACAATTTTTAAAGTAATTAATAAGTTATAAATAATCTAATAATTTTATAATGATAGGAGAGTAGTATTAATTGCGTAAAAATGATTCTGGTGTGGAAGAGACTAATAGATTTCGACATAAAACAGATGAGACTATCCTTGAAAAAAAGCCTTGGAAGTCTTATAAATTACACTTAACAGTTTTATTTTTAGTTATTGTTGCAGAATTTATAGGTCCAATCCAAATACCAATTACAGAAACAGTAAAACTATCTGCAATGCCATTACTATGGGCAATGTTGGGTGGTTTAGGTTTATATTTATTTAAACATGCTAAATTTATCCAAAAAAAGGAAGCGAGAATTGCAGAAGGTGCAATGTTATTATTTATAGGGCCATTACTTTGTAAATTAGCTATTTCTAGTGGTCAATCTATTGCAGTATTATTCCAGGTAGGTCCGGCTTTAATTCTTCAGGAAGCAGGTAACTTGGGAACTATATTCTTAGCATTGCCAATTGCATTGTTATTAGGATTTAAAAAAGAAGCTATTGGTATGACGAATTCTATTGGAAGAGAACCAAATGTGGCAGTAGTTATTGATAAATTTGGTTTTGATTCTCCAGAAACTAGAGGAGTATTAACAGTTTTTATTATAGGTACTGTAATCGGAACTTTATATATTAGTTTCTTATCAAGCGCCGCTGTTTCATTGTTGCCATTCCATCCATATTCATTTGCAATGGCAAGTGGTGTAGGCAGTGCAAGTATGAATGCAGCAGCACTAGCTCCGATTATTGCAATGTTTCCAGATATTTCTCTTCAAATAGAAGCGTTTTCAGGATTTAGTAATCTTGTTTCATTTTGTATAGGTATCTATGTATGTATTTTTATTGCAATTCCACTTACACAAAAGTTATATGCTATATTAGAACCAGTAATTGGAAGAAACACAACTGATAATGGGGAGGATAAATAATGGATATGATAGATGGTTCAGAATCTGTTCCAGTAGAAGGTGTTATTAATTGGATTCTATTATTAGTAATATTTTCTGTTATTACAGTAATTGGTAATTATGTAGGCTATAATCATCCTATTGCAGAATCATTAATTGGAATGGGAATTTTATCATTAATTACACTAATAGGAGTATTACTT
Source organism: uncultured Methanobrevibacter sp. (assembly GCA_964411035.1). Classification (GTDB taxonomy): domain Archaea; phylum Methanobacteriota; class Methanobacteria; order Methanobacteriales; family Methanobacteriaceae; genus Methanocatella. The sequence continues at coordinate 6,017 of CAYPJH010000135.1, forward strand.
GAAAGATATATTCCACTAAACATATCCTCAATTATTTATATTTCCTTAATAGGATTATGTTTATCTTTACCGTTCATGCCAACGGCTCCAACTATAGTTTATTACGTGTCTCAAATAGAGCTATTGTCTATTGTAACTGTATTTTTAGCTTATGTTGGAATAGGTATGGGTAAAAACTGGGATAACTTTAAAGCTATTGGTTGGAGAGGAGCGGTTGTAACCGTTGCTGTAATTACAGGTACCTATTTCGGATCTTTAATCATAGCTCATGTAGTCTTAATATTTACAGGAGTTCAATGTTAACTAAAAACTTTAATACTATTTTTTATAAATATTAAAAACAGATTTAAATGTTTTTAGAAAATATTGCAAATTTTATTTACAATTATGAATACGGGCAGGCTTCTTCTCAAACTGTTAATGTTGCAAAGTCTGCATTTTTAGATTTTTTTGGAGTGGCTTATAGAGGATTTAAGGAATATTCTTCCCATATTGCATTTTTAACTGTAAATGAAATTTATGCAAGTGCTGAGTGCAATGATTTAAAAGCATCAATTATTTGTGAAGATGAAATAAAACAAAACATGTTAAGCGCAGCATTTGTCAATGCAATTTCAGCTCACTCATTAGACTTGGATGATGGTCATAGAGGAGCTCATATTCATTTAGGTTCTGTTGTTTTTCCAGTTGCATTAGCTATTAGCGAAGCCCATAATTTATCTGGAAAAGAATTTTTAGAATCTGTTATTGTTGGTTATGAAATTGGAATTCTTTTAGGCAAATTAGTAAATCCCCAACATAGGAACAATGGATTTCATACAACTGGAACAATAGGAACTTTTGTTGCAGCAGCGGTTGCTTCAAAATTGTTGAAGTTAGATGAAAAAGCTACTGTAAATGCTTTAGGATTAGCAGGAACTCAAGCTGCAGGATTATTGGAATCAGATCACTCTGGAAGTATGGGTAAAGTATTGCATGCTGGAAAAGCAGCATATAACGGGTTGTTGTCTGCATTTTTAGCTAAAAACGGGTTCACTGGAAGCAGCACTATTTTTGATGGAAAAGAAGGTTTTTTAACCAGTATGGTTTATCAGGAGTATGATGGTGATGAATCATTACAGGATTTATTGGCTAATGTGGGAAATATTGATTTTTCAGAAATATATTTTAAAATTTATCCTTTCTGCAGACATCTACACTCCTCTATTGATGCAACCCGTAAACTAAAATCCATTCTTGGAAATGAGTATACTCATATTAAATCTCTCGCAGTTCAAACTTATGGCATTGCAGCAGAACATAATAATTATAATCCGAAATCAATGGAAGAATTAAAGCAAAGTTTGCCTTATGCTATAGCTATTGCTATTGTTTGTGATGATTTAAATATAGATACTATTTATAGACTAATTAAAATGGGATTATTTGAAGATAAACCTACTGTTACTAAAATAAAGATAATTCAAGATTTAGCAAACAAGGTTATTATTTCTAAAGAAGAAAAATTAGATAAATTATATCCTTCAAAGAGACCTGCAAATGTGGTTGTCAAATTAGATGACGAGTTTAGAAATGGAATTTTTGAGAATTTTGTAATTCTTCCAAAAGGAGACTTGGAAAATCCATTTGAACTTGAAGAGTTAATAAGCAAATTTAAAGATCTAAATCCCAAATATAATATTAATAAAATTTCATTAATAGATAAAATCGAAAAGTATCAAATGACTAAATTTATGGAACTTTTAAATGGAGATGATTAAATGGAAGATTCTAAGAAATATCTGGAAAAATTAGGTATTTTTGAGGTTGACAGTACTTTTAAATCAACAAAAACTTTTAAAGATAATGGTCAATATCGTATAGAAGTTCCGGGAATACAATCTCCTCAAGCAATGGAGATATTACTTAGAGAAGCTAAAAATAATGATATTTCATTACATAGAATAACTCAAACCAAAGGCATAATGCTTCTAACTGATGATGAAATTTCTGAAATGGTTGATATTGCAAAAAAATATGGGGTGGAGCTATTTTTATCTATTGGTCCTCGTGCTACTTATGATACAAGTGCAAGTGTCCATACTAAGGAAGGAAGCAGGATGGGTTATAGGCTTCGAGGTTATGATAACTTAGTTTATGCAATTGAAGATGCAAAAAGAGCAATTAATTTAGGGGTTCGTGGAATTTTGCTTTATGATGAAGGACTTTTATGGGTTTTAAATCAAATGCGAAAAGATAATGTGATTTCTAAAAATACTCACTTCAAACTTTCAGCTCATGCAGGACATGGAAATCCTGCAGATGCTAAGCTATTTGAAAGTATGGGATTAAATTCACTTAATCCAGTTCGTGATCTCCAATTGCCAATGATAGCAGCTATTAGGGCAGCTAGCAATATTGCACTAGATTTACATACTGAAAATCCAAAATCCAGTGGGGGTTTTATAAGACATTATGAAATTCCCCAAATAATTAAAATAGCAAGTCCAGTCTATTTAAAAACTGGAGGATCAGTTGCCAAAACACATAATTGGAATACTACCGATAAAGAAGCTATTTTAAGGTTAAAACAAGTGAAACTTGTAAATAGGGTTATTGAAAAATATTGTCCTGAAGCAGTAATGTCAAAAGAAGAATCTAAAGATTTAGCAATTCCTGAGTGATTAAATGGATGTTGTAAAAGAAGTTTCAAATGCAATAATTAAAGCTAGTGTTAATTTTCCTAAAGACAGAAAAAAAGCTTTAGAAAAATCCATTAAAAATGAAACTAATGAAAATGCAATATGGGTTTTAAATCAAATTTTAGAAAATTATAAAGTTGGAAACAGTGAAAAATTTCCACTTTGTGATGATACAGGAATTCCTCACGTTATTTTAGAAGTAGGTTCAGATAGGGAGATTTCAGGAGATTTATTAAATAAGATTTATGAAGGTATTGAACTTGGATTGAATAATCTTCCCGCCAGACCTATGGCTGTTAGGGGTGATGATAAACAAAGATTATCTCAAAGTCAGGGATTGTTCAAACAGCCAGGTAAATTACGCCCTGCATCTTTTTTAATTGATACGGAAAATGATTTTTCAACCTATGGTCATGAAATTGATGATGATACATTAAATATCCATTTTATACTGGAAGGGGGAGGTCCTGAAATTCGGGCAAAAACATATAGGGTTTTTCATAAAAGATCTTATTTAAATGTTTTAGACACAGCTATTGGCTGGTTAGGGGATTCTCTTTTAAAATTAGGTTGTACACCTTCCATTCCATCTATTGGTATTGGTAGAACCCATTATGAGGCTTCTAGTTTACTTTTAAAATCTATTGCTTATGGTAATTTGGATAATCAGTCTGAATTTGAAAAGTATGTTTCTGATAAATTAAATAATTTAAATATTGGACCTATGGGCCTTGGAGGAAAAACAACGGTTTTAGGTTCTTTTATAAATATAGGCTCTCAACGAGCTAGCGGAGTTAGGATAGTTTCTATTAGACCATCTTGCTGTGTAGAGCCAAGGGTCAGTAAACTTTCATTGAAGTAATTTTTATTATAAAAGATTTTATAATAGTTAATTTTATAATAAATACTATGAATGAAAATAATTTTAAGGTTAACCAACACTCCTTAAAAACTGCTATTTCTAAAGTAGAAAAAAATAAAATATCTACGAGAGGTTATAATCAGAGAGATTTAATTGAAAAAATTAGATACTCAGACATGATATTTTTACTTTTAAAAGGGAGATTGCCTTCAATAGAGGAAGGAAAATTATTTAATCATATTTTAGTTTCTTTTTGCGATCATGGTGCAACACCTCCAAGCACTCAAACAGCTAGATTAATAACATCTTCAGGTTCTCCATTAAACTCAGCAATAGCAGGAGCATTATTGTCCTTTGGTGAAAGACATGCGGGGGCTATTGAAAAATCTATGGATTTATACCAATCAGCTATTGGTTCTATAAATATTACTGGAGATTCAGATATTGATAATAAACAAATTGTTAGTTTAGCTATTGATATTTATAATAGATTCACATCTAAAAATGAGAAAATACCTGGTTTTGGCCATAGGTATCATGATACTGACCCAAGAGCCAGTAAATTAATTGATATAGCTATTAAAAAAGGTGCTGTTGGACCACATACAAAATTAGCTTTATCTCTTCAGGATTTATTAAGTTCAAATAAAAATATTAGATTAAATGTAGATGGAGTAAATGCAGCGTTATTGTCTGATTTAGGATTTAGCCCTACTTTAGGTTTAGGTGTTTTTATAATTGGAAGAATTCCTGGAATTATTGCACATATTCATGAAGAGCAAATGACTGAAGAAGAATTTAGACAATTTTGCGATATTGAAGATATTATTTATAAAGATGTTAGGAGATAAAAATTATGGATTTTGATGATGTAATAAATGAAAGATATAGTGTAAGAGGTTATTTAGATAAACCAGTAAGTAAAGAAGATTTAAATTATATTTTAAAAGCAGCAACAATAGCTCCAACAGGAGTTAATAATCAGCCTTTTAAAATTTATGTTATTGACACTAAGAAGAATAAAGAAGCTCTTAAAGAAATTTATTCTCCAGATTGGTTTACACAAGCGCCATTGGTTTTAGCTGTTGTTGGAATTAAAGATAAAGCATGGACTCGTAAATATGATGATTATAATATAGTTGATATTGATGCAACAATTGTTATGGACCATATAATTCTTGCAGCTACTAACAGAGGTCTTGGAACTTGTTATATTGGAGCATTTAAGCCGGATAAAGCAAGAAAATTTTTAGATTTAGATGATAATGAAGTTCCAGTTTTATTCACTCCATTAGGGTATGGGGATGCTGAACCAAGAGACACTCCAAGAAAAGAAATTGATGAATTTACAGTTTTTATTTAGATTTAAATGGAATTAAAGATAATCTATGCTAAAAATAAAGAAGATATGGAAACTATTGAGGGAAAATTAACTGAAAATAAGTTTAAAAAACTATCTAGTGAGAATAATTATATTTTAATGAAAAAGAGAAGATATGGAAATATTGTTATTCAGCTGGGATTATTGATTTTCGCTTTATTTTTGGTTCCTATTCCCTATGCATATATCTTTATTTTTATCATTGTAATTTATTTTTCATATAGTTATTTAATTAGATCACCTAATGTTTTAATAACTACTGAAACTAAAGATGTTAATGGCCAAAATTTAGAATTTAGCACTATTGATGAAGTTTTAGAACTTGGAAATGCTATTTTATAATTTCTTCAACTTCATATTTTTCTATTTTTCTTATAATTAGTGGTTCTGATATGCTTTTTGCATTATATTCTGACTCTTCACCTATTTTTGCATTAATGAATATTTCATTAAATGTCAATTCACTAAATAATAAGATAATGTCGTTTACAAAGTTTTCATATTCTTTTTGGGGTTTTTCATCACTGAATTTAAGTTCAGGTATTGTGTTTGTCCAGATATCAGATCCTATTGTGAATTTTTTATCAATAATTTTAGAGTCTTTGATTTCACCATCTAGTGTTAATTCAAAATTTTTATTATGAATTGTCCAAACAGCCCTTTTCATTGTATCACCTTTAATTAGTTTTTAATATGATGAAATATAATAATGTTATTAATTAAGTGTATTGGTGTAAAAGATTATGATATCAATTAAACATATAAATAGATTAGGGATTATTTTAGCTTTAGTTTTAATTTTTTGGGGTATTTCTCCATTTGTTACAGGAACTTCTTTAACTAATGATGTCTTGGCAAGTTCAATTATTCTTATTCTAATTGGAGTAGGGTATATTATATCAGTTTTAAAACCTCAATTTATTAAGGCAGTTTTATTTTTTGAAGGAATTATAATTGCATTTTCAGGATTCTTATTAATCAACCCATATGACATTTTATTTTTCATAATTGGGATTGTTGTATTTATAATTTCTATTTTAGCATATATTCAAAAATTACCTAAATTTTTATTAAAATTTTTTTATAGGTAAATTGTATATATCTATTTATTACTTTTTTGTTCCTTGTTTTAACATTATTTTTTATTTTTAGCTTATGTTTTTTTATTTAATTTTAATTTTGAGTTTTTTAATTAAATGAGATAGTAAAACCTATATATTAAGTAAAATAAAAATAAACATACCATGGTGATTAATTATGGCAGAGATATCAGAAGCTATCGCAATGATAAAAAAAGCTGAAGATGAAGCTGATCAACTTATTCTTGATTCAGAGTTCAAATCAAAAGAAATGATTGATGAATCAAAAGTAAACGCCGATAATACTATAATGGCGGCTAAAGATGAGGCTTCAAAAGAAGCTGAAAAAACTGTTTTTGATGCAGAAGATAAAGCTAAAAGCGAAGCAAAATCTATTGTAAGTGATGCTGAAGGAAATTTAAGTTCTTTAAAAAGCAAAGCTATGCAAAATGTAGATGATGCTGCTTCAATTATTGTCAAAAATATTTTGTAGTGTGAGAAAATATGTTCAAGACAGCTAGAATGCGCAAAATTAAAATCATCACTCTTGATGATTATGTTGCAAATACAGTTAACGCTCTTTATGAACAAGGGCTTATACAAATTAGTGACATTTCTGACAGCATTCAGCAAGATCCTGAATTAGCAGAGTTAGTAACTCCTTCAAAAGCTACA
>CAYPJH010000136.1:0-2674 GCA_964411035.1 uncultured Methanobrevibacter sp.
GAAGTTTTTGGTGTCTTCTTTGAATGGAGCATTCCCTATCAGCTACATGAATTACATTTCCATGTTCGTCTGCTAATATTTGAAATTCAATATGGCGAGGTTTTTCTAGATATTTTTCAATAAATACTGTGGAGTCTCCAAAGTTTGTAGAAGCTACAGACTGTGTGGATTCAATTGCACGAACAAGTTCATCTTCAGCATAAACTGCACGCATTCCAATTCCTCCACCTCCTGCGGATGCTTTTACAATTACAGGATAGCCAATTTGACGGGCAATTTCTTTTGCCTCTTCAATATCGGTTACTCCTTCAGGAGTTCCTTCAATTACAGGAACACCTGCTTTTTTCATAAGATTTTTAGAGGTAATTTTATCTCCCATTTCTTTGATAATCTTTCCTGTAGGTCCAATTAGTTTTATTCCATTTTTTTCACATTCTTCTCCAAATTTAGGGTTTTCAGCTAGAAAACCATAACCTGGGTGAATTGCTTCAGCTCCTGATTCAAGAGCTATGTCAATAATTTTTTCAATGTTTAAATATGATTTAGCTGGTGACGGATTACCTAAAGGATAACTTTCATCAGCGTAGTTTGTATATAGAGAAGTTGTATCTGCATCGGAATAAATTGCTACACTTTCAATATCTAATTCACGACAAGCTCGCATTATTCTAATAGCAATTTCTCCTCTGTTTGCTATTAATATTTTATTAAACAATTTCAAAACCTCGATATAAAAAATTTTTAATATGTATTGATATATTATAATTAATATTAATTATAATTTATGAATTGGTATGATTATTAAAAATAAAAAGCAGCTTGAAATTAAAATGCAACAGATTCCACCCCATCCTAATCCTAAAGTATCTCTTGAACAGTATTCAACACCTTCTCAGATAGCATCAGATATTTTATGGAATGCATATACATTGGGGGATGTTTTGGATAAAAATATTCTTGATTTAGGTTGTGGATGTGGAACATTTGCCATTGGTTCACTTTTGCTTGGTGCAAAATCAGCTATTGGTGTTGATATTGATGAAAATCCTCTTAAAATAGCTGATGAGTATGCAGATAAATTTAAAGTTGATAATTATAAGTTTATTAAAGATGATGTTAGACAATTTAAGACTGATGGAGATATTAACACTATTTTTCAAAATCCTCCATTCGGATCACAAAAATATGCAACAAGGGGCATTGACCTGGAATTTATAAAATCAGGGATTGGTTTCATGCCGGATGTTATTTATTCCTTTCATATGGCTTCAACTAGGGATTTTCTTATTGATTATTATTCAGGATTGGACTTGGAAATTACACATATCTTTAATTATAATTTTAAAATTCCGAAAATTTATGAATTTCACACAAAAGAATTTAAAAATATTGAAGTTATTGTGTTTAGGGCGATAAATAGCTAATTATACAATACATTTATATATTATAAAACTCATAATTTTAATTAATATATTCTATGAGTTTATATATGTAGCATTTTGCTACAGGTATTATAATTGATATAATATTTTCAAATGTATTTAAATCTTTTAGTGATAGCTATAAAAACTAACATAAGTTTTATATATTCATTTTATACATAATCTTATTAATGTATAAAAATGAGTTATCTGTATTTATTCCAAATTCGTTTCTATCAGAATCTAAAGATCTTAAAGTTCGTACTTATAAAGTAGGAATCCTTGGAAGAGCTTTAGCTGTTTATAGAGTAAGTAATGTTGTAATCTACAATGATGTGGAAATGAAGGAAAGTGAAGCTTTAGAAGATGGAGAATTTATTGCTGAGATTTTACGCTTTATGAATACTCCTCAATATTTGAGAAAAAGAGCATTCCCAATAAGAGCGGAATTAAAGCATGTTGGAATTCTTCCACCGCTTAGAACTCCACACCATCCTGTTGATAAAAATCCAAAAGTTGGAGATTACAGACAGGGATTTACTGTTAAACGAAATAACAAAGGAACCTTTGTAGATATAGGTATGGATAAACTTGCATTCTGCAAAGAACAACTTAGCGTTAAAAAAATTTTTAGCTTCAAAATAACTAAAATTGCTAAGAAAGAAGTAAATGTTGTACCTGATGAACCAGATGACGTTTACTGGGGATATAATGTAATATCCTCTAATAAAAGTCTTAAAAATAGCTTAAAATTAATTAATCCAGATTTTGTTATTGAAACTACAAGATATGGAGATACTATTAATTCTATTTTTAACGAATTGAACTCTAAAGTAGAAGAAAGTAAAAATATCGCTATTTTATTTGGTGGACCATATTCATCAATTCAAGAAGATGTTTCAAACCCTAAATGGGATTCAATTAAATTAAATTCAATCCCACAGCAAGGTACAGAAACAGTAAGATGCGAAGAAGCAGTTATTGCAACACTTTCTTTAATTAACTTTATGAATGTTTAAATTCACAACCCTACTTAATTTTTCATACATTTGATTTTTTTAAGACTTACTTATAGTTTATATTAAAATTAGCAGATTTATACATTAAATCTAGAATATATTGCAAAAAATTATATTTATAGTAGTTATGGTTATAATAACTATTTATAATGACTTTAATTATTAAAAAAATAAAGGAAAACAATTAAATAATGGAGGTATTAAATGGTAAGACATCACCAGCCAAGAAAAGGG